>JANLHE010000184.1 GCA_024653875.1 Acidobacteriota bacterium | reverse complement strand
ACCGCCACGAGTGTGCCCGCGGCATCGTGAAGGTCAACCGCCACAGGGCACATGGCCCGCCCGAACTTGATGACACGAGCCTTGGCCGTGACGTCGGTGAGACATGGCGCAAGAAACCGGATGTTCATGTCCGTGGTCGTCAGGGCCTGCCCGTCCGGCGTCCCCGTGAGTACGGCGAAACACGCAACCGAGTCGGCAATCGTCATCAGAATGCCGCCATGGAAGGATTCAAACACACCGTCGTAGATCGCTTGCCGCGGCACGGTAATCTCGCAGTACCCGGCATCGAACGCGGCCCCTTCCATGCGAAGGGTCGTGAAGATGGGAATCCTCCGGATGCGCTCGAGGATGGCCGAGGTCTTTTCAGGGGCGATCATGAGAAGCCGCCAGTGCGCCGGTCAGGTCCGATGTCGTCATGCGCCCAGTGTACGCTCGGCGCGGTCCGGGGCGTCCTGTGCAAAGAAGTACAGTCCTGGCCAGCCGTGGCCGCTACCGTTGAAGGCATGCTGCGACCTGTCAACGACCTGAAAGGCTACGCCCTCCTCGCGACCAACGGACCCATCGGGCACGTCGTCGATGTGCTCTTTGATGACCGCCACTGGGCGATTCGATACCTGGTGGTGGATACCGGCACGTGGCTGGCGGACCGCCGCGTGCTTATTTCGCCGATGTCGCTGGGCCATCCCGATTGGATGCTCCAGCAACTGCCCGTTGCGATGACAAAGGAACGCGTGGAGCGCAGTCCGGACGTCGACACACGGCAGCCTGTGTCCCGCCAGCACGAACTGGAGCAGCTCGCCTACTACGGACATCCGGTGTACTGGGAGGGCACCGAGCTCTGGGGCATGGGCGCGTACCCGGGACTCCTCGCCGGGACCCCGGTGGCCACACGCGTGCCGGTGGAGCCGGCGCCGGTGGCCGGCGCCGGGAATTCGCATCTGCACAGTTGCGAGGCACTCGTCGGATACCAGATTCTGGCGACCGACGGCGACCTCGGACACGTCGAGAATTTTCTGGTCGAAGACGAGACGTGGGCCATCCGTTACCTGGTGGTCAATACCAGCAACTGGTGGGGCGGCCATCACGTGCTCATCGCGCCGCCGTGGGTGGAGACGATGAGCTGGGCAGATTCCACCGTCTCGGTGGACCTGACCCGGGCGGCCATCAAGTCCGCGCCGCCGTACGACGCGGCCGCGCTCTTCGACCGCCAGCAGGAAGCCGCCATGCACGAACACTACGGCCGGTCGCGCTACTGGTCGGTTGACCCGACCGAGAAGTAGCGATACACGGCGCTTCGGATCAGTCCGGCGCGAAACTCGCGCTGATCCAGGCACGACAGGCCTGCCCGCTGGAGGATCGCCTCTGAGGGAGGCAAGGTCCTGGCCTCGAGGTCGGCGCGCCATCTGAAGAACCGATACAGCGCGCTCACCGCCACCCGTGCGTGCATCCGAGCCGCGCCGCTCGGCGGGATGGCAAAATCCGCATAGAGCCACAGGCCGCCGGGCCGCAGATGGGGCAGGATGCGCGAGACGATCCGCTCGACGTCGCCTTCCACGAAACAGTCGAGAAAGAACATGGTCACGATGGCGTCGTAGGTGCGCTGTCCGGGATCGAAGTGGCGCGCGTCTGCGCAGTCGAACGTGAGGCGGGCGCGTTGGTGAGCCGTCAACCGTCCGCCGGCGAGAGCCAGCATCCGGGCGCTGGCGTCGACCGAGTGCACCCGCACGTCAGGCGCCGCGTCAAGGAGCGCCTTCAGAAACCGGCCGTCACCGTCGCCGAGTGTCAACACGTCGCGACAGGGAGTAAGGTGGTCCACAAAGGCCGTGCGCGCCCGCTGCAGCCCCCCGCCGAAGGCGCACAATTCCAGCGCCTGGTAGGTGGCGGCCATTCGATCGAATCCCGCCATCAGAGCGGCCACAGCAGGGCAACGGCCGGCGT
This sequence comes from Acidobacteriota bacterium, assembly GCA_024653875.1. Taxonomy (GTDB): domain Bacteria; phylum Acidobacteriota; class Vicinamibacteria; order Vicinamibacterales; family SCN-69-37; genus SYFT01. The sequence goes on along the minus strand of JANLHE010000184.1, from coordinate 5,091 downwards.
CATGAGCGCCACGTCGGACCACACGCGCGCGATTTTCCAGCCCGTGCGGTGTTCAAGGCGATCGACCAGCCCGAGCAGCACGGCGCTCGCCAGGGCGCAGGCCGCCACCGTCCTCGAGGGACCTGTATCGCCGGCATACGCCGCGGCCGCCAGGACGGCCGTCATCCATGGGAGTTGCCGGATCGCCCAGCTGTGTCCGGTCGCGTCGAGGGCGAGCGAAGTTTGTCCGTGTGCGAGGTCGACCTCGCGCTCCCATGAGGAGATCAGCGCGCAATTGGTGAAACACAGCAACGCGAAGAGCGACGCGGACGAGGCGAGCGCGCCCGGGTTGGGGGTGGGCACAAGAAACACGCACACCCCACCGGTGAGCAACGCCGCCACGCACAGCTCCTTGGGCAGCCGCCATCGGCGATGCCGATGCACCAGCTGATGGGAGAGCAGGTACAGCAGGACGGGAATGGTCAGCAACGCTCCGGCGGCGATCTCCCGCCACTCCAGCGCCGTGAACGCCAGGACCAGGTCCGCGGCGAAGATCATCAGCCAGACCGCGGCCACGGGCCACCGGCGACGTTGATAGAAATGATGGCGCTGTGTGCGGATGTCGCGCCAATCCAGGCGCCAGCCTTCGATCCAGCGGTCGGCGGCATACGCCAGCCACACCGTGAAGCCAAGCACGGCCACGTGCGTCCACGACACGTCTACGCCAGCCACGCGCCCCAGTGCCGCTTGCCACAGCAGACTCACAGCCGGCGCGTCGAGCGACAGGATCGTCGGCCATTGCCACCAGCGCGGAGCGTTCAGAAAACCCAGGGCGTCATCCACGTGTGTCCCCAGTATGGCGGACCGTGGCCCCTATTCCGATCGCATCGCGATCATCGGCTGGACTGAGGCGGCGCGGCGGGCGGGCGCCAGGCTCGCGGCGATCGCGATGAGGACGGCAATCGCGGCGCCGACGACATACGCCAGCGGTTCGAGATGGCTCAGCGAGATGCCGAAGTCCTCGCCGTTGAGCTTGACGAAGGCCACCGCGAGCAGGAGCCCGATGCCCACGCCAGGCAGCACCAGTTTCACCACGTCAAACAGCACCATGCCCATCACGCGTCGACGTGACGCGCCGAGGGCGACACGCACGGCGATTTCTCGAATACGCGTCGCGACCATCAGGCCGACGACGCCGTAGATACCGAGCGCGGCCAGCAGCAGGAGTATGCCGCCGACGATGCCCGCGGCGGCCGACTGGTTCATGAAGTCGCGCACGCTGTTCTGCCGCAGCCAGACGCCGGTGACGATGCTGGCGGACTCGAACTCGGGGTCGAGGTCGCGGAGCGCATGCTCGAGCGCCGCCGTCAGCTTCGCCGCCGGCTCGCCGGGCGCGCTGCGCGCGATGAGCATCAGCCTCGGCCCGCCGCCCCGATCGTCGTTGACGTTCACCGAGTCTTTCTTCACATTCGAATGCTGGGCCAGCGGCACCAGCACCTGCGCGCGACCGGTGCTCATCTGCGACGTCGGGAAATCGCTGGTGACTCCGACGATGGTGAGCACACGCTCGGTCTTCTCGCCCGCGGCGAACGCCATCTTCTTGCCGACGACCTCGTCACCTGGGAAGAGGCGATCCGCAAGCGGCTGCGAGATGAGCGCGACCCCCTCGGCGCCGGCGCCATCCTCGACGCCGAAGTCGCGGCCGCGGAAGAGCGTGATGCCCAGCGTCTCCAGGTACCCGTTGCCAACGCGCGTCACATGAGCCGTGAGGATCTTCGGCGCGTCGTTACCTGGCGACGCGACGGGAGCCGTCGCGACCCGGGTGATGCGATAGCGGAAGTCCAACGGCGTGCCATCGGCGAGCGTGACCGACGCGACGCCGCCGGACTGCGCCAGCGCCTCGCGGGCTGTTCGCACCTGGAGCCACGCGTTCTCATTTTCAAACGCGTCGAGATTCATCGGCGCCGCGTACAAAGAGTCGGAAGCGAATCCGAGGTCGTCGGTAGCCGTGGCGCGCACGCGATCGAGCGTCATGGCGCTGAGCACAAGCAACGGCGTCGCTATCGCCACCTGCAGCGCGGTCGCCACGCGATGTACGCGACCGGCTCTCGTCCCGCCCCCGCCCGCATCGTCTTTCAACACGGTGATGATCACCGGGCGGCTGAAGCGCGCGGCGGGCAGCCATCCAAACACGAGGCTGGTCGCCAGGCACAGCCCGACGCAGACCGCGATCATCGAGAGGTCCACTTGCAGCGCGGCCGCCATGGCAGGGGGGAGCGGCTCGTTGGCCCACCACGCCGTCAGCGGAGCAAGGTTGAACAGGGTGAGTGACGCGAGGGTGGCGCCCAAGGCCGCAAGGACAACTGACTCGGCCAGCAGCTGCTGCATCAGCCGCCCACGGCTCGCGCCGATGGCTTGACGGATCGACAGCTCACGTTCACGCATGGCGCTGCGCACCTGCACCATGCCGGCGATGTTCAGGCAGACCACCAGCAGCGGCAGCGTGGTCAGGGTCTGCAGGACCGTCCTCACGACGATGAAGTCGTCTCCATCAACGCTGCCGAGCGGGTCATAGGGCTCGACCGTGCCGGTCGCCAGCTGCGCCGTCACGGCCACCACGACGCCGCGTGCCTGCTCGATGGTGGTGCCGGGCGACAGACGGCCGTGAATGTTCACCCAGTCGACAGAGCGATCGAAACGGACCGCGGTGTCGGCCAGCACGCGCGGGTGCCGGTCGAGGGGCACATACAGGCCGGTGTCCATCATGCTGAGATGTCCGCTGAAGCCGTACTGGGCGATGCCGACGATGGTATGCGGCACCTGGTTGATGACGATCTCCTTGCCGACCGCGGCCGGATCCGATCCCAGCCGCCGCTGCCAGAACCCCTGCGTCATGACGACGATGGGATCGGCGGTGTCGCGCAGTCCCGCCCCCTGCGCCATCGCCACGCCCAGCGTCGAAAAGTAGTTCAACGACACAAACAGCGCCTGGGTCTCGATCTTGCCCCCGAGCGAAGGGTCGAGCGTGAGCTCGACCGGCGCCCGCGCCCAGCCTGTCAGCGTGATCCCGGTGTTGGCATCGCGGAGGGCGGCGAAATCCGGATACGACCACAGGCTCGACGCCTGGCGCGGTCCCTGGGGCGTCGTCACCACCTCGACCAGGCTGTCCGTGTTCAGGCCGGGGGGCGCCGTTGTGAACATCCGCGCCCCGTACGGGACCGCGATGACCGGGACCATCCCGATTCCCAGCGAGATCACGCACACGAAGGTGAAGGCCCGCGCTTTGGCCAGCGACCGGACGGCAAGTTTCACATCGCGCCAAATGCCCATGAACATGTGCATGCGGGAGGTTACCCGGCAGGACCCGGCCGAGTCATCACGGCCCGGTGAGCATTGCGTGAGATCCCGGTGAATTATCGGTCAAGGAACTCCACAAACGTGCGTGGATTGATGATGGGGATCCCTTTGTAGTCGCGCAATACAAGCAGATCCTGGTCTCCAGAGACAATCACCGTCGCGCTGGCGGCCACAGCCGTCGCCAGGACCACGTCATCGTCTGAATCGCGGCACACTGGGGCGGGAAGCGGCGCGGGCTCCACCAGCACGACAGCCTGCCGATAGGTGTCGAGGAAGGCCTTTACTCCCGGTGTCGTGGTGAACTTCGTCTGCAGCGTGTTGTCCAGTTCCGCCAGAAGCGGCGCTGACGACGCGAGCAGACGCAGCCGGATAGACCGCTGCAACAACTCGTGACATAGCCCGTTTGCCACCAGCGCTGCAACCAGAACGTTGGTGTCGAGAACAACGGTCACGAGACGATCGAGAACACGTCGTCGTCGGTGTAGATGCCCTGCGCCCGTGCCTGCGGGACGAGGTCGAGTCGCGCGGCCTCAAGGGCTCCGAGCAGTTCCTCCATCTCAAGCGCCCGGCGCACGTATTGGCTCAGGGAGAGATTCTGCGCCTTGGCACGTTTCTCAAGCTTGCGCCTGGTGCCTTTGGGCACGCGAACCGTCAGCACTTCTTCCATGTGTACGACATTGTCATACGCTCGGGTCGGTCGTCAAGGCCGGCACATCCGGGTCACCAGCGTTCTATGATGGTGGCATGCAGATCGGAATGATCGGTCTTGGACGAATGGGCGCCAACATGGTGCGGCGTCTTCTCACGGGCGGCCACGAATGCGTCGTCTTCGACAGGTCGGCCACGGTGGTGGACGAACTGGTGAAGGAGCGGGCCACGGGCGCGTCCTCGCTTGCGAACCTGGTGCGCCAACTCAAGGCGCCGCGCGCAATCTGGATGATGATTCCAGCGGGGTTTGTCGAGCCGCTCATCGCCGATCTCCTGCCCCATCTCGAGGCCGGCGACATCCTCATCGACGGCGGCAACTCCCACTACGTCGATGACATTCGGATCGCAAAGGACCTCGCGGCACGGCAGATCCACTACATCGATTGCGGGACAAGCGGCGGCGTCAGGGGCCTCGAGCGCGGCTACTGCCTGATGATCGGCGGGCCGGGTGAAGCGGTGCAACGCCTGGAACCGGTCTTCAGGACACTGGCACCGGGTGCAGGCGACATTCCACGCACCATGGGGCGTGACGCTCTGGGCGGCACGGCCGAGCACGGCTACCTGCACTGCGGGCCGAGCGGCGCCGGCCACTTCGTCAAGATGGTGCACAACGGCATCGAGTACGGGCTGATGGCGGCGTATGCCGAGGGCATGAACCTGCTCGCGCACGCGAATGTGGGTCAGCGCACACAGTCGCACGACGCCGAGACGACGCCGCTGCGCCACCCGGAAGAGTTTCAGTACGATCTTAACGTGCGCGACATCGCGGAAGTGTGGCGGCGCGGCAGCGTGATCTCCTCGTGGCTCCTGGATCTGGCGGCAACCGCGCTGGTCAAGGAGCCGACGCTTGAGAAGTTCGAGGGGCGCGTATCGGATTCCGGCGAGGGACGTTGGACGATCAAGGCGGCCGTCGATGCGGCCGTGCCGGTGCCCGTGCTCAGCGCGGCGCTCTTCTCGCGCTTCAGCTCACGCGACGAGGCCGAGTTTGGCGACAAGCTGCTTTCCGCGATGCGGTTCGAGTTCGGCGGGCATGTGGAGAAACCGCGC
>JANLHE010000179.1 GCA_024653875.1 Acidobacteriota bacterium | reverse complement strand
GCACCATGGGTCACATCGCCCTCCATGAGAGGGCCGCGTAGTGAGGGCACTGGCCGTCTGTCAGGACGAGCTGGTCATCAGGACCCTGCATCAGGTCCTCTCGGGCACCTTCGACATCGAGTTCCTTGTCGAGAGCCGCCCGCTGGCTCGACGTCTCGTTGATGACCAGATCGCGGCCACCGTGGCCGATCCCAAGAAGGTGGATTCCTACCTCCGGGCCGACCTCTCCCCTTCCACGTGCGTCATCGTTGAAGACAACGGCAAGCGCGGCCTGAAACGGGTGGTGACGGCAATCCGCGACGCCGGCGGCAGCCTGGTCTACATCCTCCACGCGGGCACGCGGGTATCGAGCCAGAAGAACCACGACGAGCTGAACGCGATCGTCCCGGAGCTGATGCACCTGGATCTCGCGGAACTGCTCAAGGGGCCCCTCAACGCGGAGCTTGACCGCGCGCTGACCCGCGCCAGGGTCCAGCAATATCAGCGCTATTTTGCCGACGCGGACCGCGTGCTGATCCTGTTGCACAACGACCCCGATCCCGACGCCCTGGCGGCGGGCCTCGCGCTGCGCAACCTCCTGCGCCGCACCAGGACGACCGCGATTCTGGCGACGATGCAGGGTATCACGCGGCCGGAGAATCTGCGGATGGCCGACTTGCTCGACATCCACGTCGAGACGATCACGGCCGAGGAATTCGCGTCGTTCGATCGCATCGCCACCGTGGACGTCCAGCCGCACTACTTCCACGGGCTGCTCCCCCGGGTGGACCTGGTGATCGACCACCATCCCGAGCAGACTGGTTACACGGCAGTCTTCAAGGACATCCGCGCGGACTTCGGATCGACGTGCACCATTCTCACCGAGCACCTGCGCGCGGTGGACGTGAACATCTCCGAGCGCACGGCCACGGCGATGTTGTACGCGATCAAGTCCGACACGCTGTTTTTTGCGCGCAACACCAACCGGTCCGACCTGGAGGCCTTCACGTTTCTCTATCCGCTGGCGGACGCGGCGCTCATCCGCAAGATGGAAGGCGCGGAAATCACGCTGGAACGGCTCGAGCACGTCACGCGCGCGCTGGCCACCAGCCGGTTGAAGCAGCAGGTGCTTTCCGCGTTTGTGGGCGAGACGTCGCGCGAGGACTTCATCCCCTACACCGCGGACTTCCTGCTGCAGGTGGAAGGCGTGAAGTGGACCATCGTCTCCGGCATTGTCGGCGGGCAGATGATCATCAGCGTCCGCAACCTCGGCTACTCGCGCAACGCGGGTGAGTTCGTCAAGACGTGCTTTGGCGACATCGGGTCGGCGGGCGGCCACCGCGCGATGGCCAAGGCGGTGGTTCCCGCCGACCGCTTCCGGCACAAGTTCGGGGACCTGTCCGGGATCGGCATCGCCGCGCGCATCGGCGAACTGGCCGAGCAGTTCCTGGCCGACGTGGCGGGCGCGGACAAGAAGCCCGCTGAAAAGGCCGCCGCCAAGAGCTGATTCACACAGACCGGGCCTGGTGGCCTGCCGTTGGCGCTCCGCTTGAGCGAGGGGTCAGGGCGCATTTGGGACGGTTACTTGAGTTTCTTGTCTTCGCGCTTCGCTTCCGCCATGGCCTCCGGTTCGAGTTCTTCGGCGTAACGATTCATGCGAACGAATACTCCCCAACCTACGAGTAGAACTCCGGCAGCGAGCACGATGCTCGCTGCATACAGCATGTGTGCAGGGTCTTCGTGTGCTGCCTTAAACGCTGCAACCATACCTTCGATGGTCAGCGCAACAACAACGACAACGAGAAACCTCGACAGGAAGCGCCGTACGCGGGTCGGCCCACTGATGTGAGCGCCGCGTACAACCTCCTCTTCGGCGATGGTCTGTGCAATCTGCAGCGCCACCACGGCTGCTGCCAGCAGACCGACAGCTTCAATAATCTGCAGCGCGGCAGTGCGGTCCAGCCCGCCCGCAAAGGCCAGCCAAGGCTTTCATTGGCTGATCGTGCCACAGAAGCGAGAGGACAGCGGCTTAGGCGCCTCTGTTCCACTCCTAGCGAGATGGAGCCGGCCTACGGACCTCGACTTGGCTGCCAATCTCGATGGTCATTGAGTCTTCCCCAAACTCCACACGGCCTGCGTAGTTCCTCCGGACCAGAGGTAGCGTTGCCTGCGGGTCCGCTGAATAGTGCGAGAACACAGCGAGCTTCGGCTTCACTCGATCGAGCACTCGCCCAACTTCAACGCCGTCGGTGTGGTGTTCCGCGATCGTCTTGGCCTGCCTTCGGGTTTGCCTCGAATTTGGCAGCAGTTCGTCGGGCGGGCCAGAAAGTGCCGGATCGTCCTTGAACCTCCCGACTTCATGAATCAGCAGATCGACACCGGAAGCGAATTTCACCAGGTTCTCTGAAGGCCTGGTGTCGCCCGAGATGGCTACGGAGTGTCCACGAAAGTCCACGCGATAGCCGAACGCGGGCTTCACGGGGCCGTGGTCGACGAGGAATGCCGTGACCTTTACCCCGTTGGACTCGTATACGACGCCCTCTCGGATATCGGTCGCGAGCACTCTCACGCCCTCCGCCGGCCCTGGGAGGCCCACGGCGATATCAAGAGTTCAGGCAGCGAGATGACATGATCGGAGTGAAGATGGGTCAGGAATACTTTCGTGACGTCAGCCAGGTTGATCGCCACTCTCGCCATCCCGGTCGCCACGCCACGGCCGGCGTCAAACAGGAGCCGCTCGGATCCAGCCAGCACCAACGTGCTGATGCCGAGTCGCTGAGCGTTGAAGGTCGGGCCACCCTGTGTACCGAGGAGGATGACCCGCATGTTCTGCTCGCCACTTGACGACTGGAGCCCTTGGCCTTGAAGAAAGGAGGGTGCTGTCAGCGCAACCGCGGTCAGCAAGATGGCAGTTGGCTTTCACGATTATCATTTCCTTTGAAAGTGCGCGCGCTTGTTGGGCTGCACGCCCGGGTCTAGAATGGCCCCATGACCTCAAGAGCGCAAGCGGTTCTCCGTGAAGCCTTGACCCTGGCGGTTGACGAACGGG
>JANLHE010000174.1 GCA_024653875.1 Acidobacteriota bacterium | reverse complement strand
CAGCGCTGTGAGTGCTGGCGCGCGCAGGCGTCCTCCCGCCTGATGCACGACGCGCGGATTCCGCCGCGTTACGCGCGCTGCGATCTGTCGAACTTCCTCGTCTATCCGAACGAAAAATTGCACCTGGCGCTGGGCCGCGCGCGCAAGTTCGCGGACACGTTCCCGGCCGTCACCAAGGGACTGTGCCTCATCGGCCCCCCGGGCATCGGCAAGACCCACATCGCGGTCGGCGTCCTGCGCGAGGCGATGCAGAAGACCGGCGTACGCGGACTCTTTTACGACACGCGCGAACTGCTGAAGATGATCCGCTCCACCTATAACCCGGTGGTGCGCACGGCGGAGATGGACGTTCTGCGCCCGGTGATGGACGCCGAACTGCTCGTCCTCGATGATCTTGGCGCCGAAAAGCCGTCCGAGTGGGTCGAGGAGACGATGAATCTCATCGTGAACACGCGGTACAACGAGCGGCGGCCGACGATCTTCACGACCAATTACGAAGATACGCCCGACGACACGAACCTGGACTCGCTGAAGGTGCGCGTCGGGTTCCGGATGCACTCGCGCCTGCATGAGATGTGCGAGTTCCTCGAGTACGAAGGGCCGGACTTCAGGATGCTTGGCCCGGATGCCCGTGCCGAAGACCTGGCCATCCAGTGGAAGGACGGCAAGAGCCGCCGTTCCGCGCCCGCCGCCCGCGGCCGCACCCAGGCCCGCGCCCAGCTTCGCGAGAATGACCCGCTGCGTTCGCTCAAGCAGCCGCGCGAAATGCGCGAGTTGAAGTGGCCGGGCGGCAAGGCCGGCCGCGGGTAACTCTTGTCCTCTCTCGGTCTTTATCTTCATATTCCGTTCTGCCAGGCCATCTGCTCCTACTGCAACTTCAACCGCGGGCTGCTCGACTCGGGTCTGAAGCAGCGGTACGTCTCGGCCCTTGAAACGGAGATTCGACGGGCGCCCGGCGGACCGGCGGACACGATTTTTTTTGGCGGCGGCACGCCGTCGCTGCTCGAGGCCGGCGAGGTGGCGCGGCTGATCCAGGCCTGCCGCGAGACCTTCGACGTCGCGCCGGGCGCGGAGGTCACGCTTGAAACCAATCCGGAAACCGTGACCGCCGATCGGCTTACCGCGTTTCGCGAGGCCGGGGTCACCCGCATCAGCTTCGGGGTACAGTCGTTCGACGCCGACGAACTCGCGCGTCTCGGGCGCATCCACTCGGCCGCGCGGGCGAAGGAGGCCATCGTGGCCGCCCAGGGCCTGGGGTTCGCCAGCGTGTCGTTTGACTTGATGCTGTGGCTGCCCGCCCAGACGCGCCGGACCTGGCGCCACACCGTGGATCAGGCGCTGGCGCTGGCGCCGGATCATCTGTCGTTGTACTTGCTCGAGTTGTATCCCAACGCGCCGCTCAAGGAAGCCATGGCGCGCGCGGGCTGGTCGCAGACGCCCGATGATGACGCCGCGGACATGTATCTGGAGGCATTGGCCCTGCTGGAGCGTGCCGGACTGGCGCAGTACGAGATCTCCAACGTGGCCCGGCCGGGCCACCGATCCCGCCACAACGTCAAGTACTGGCAAGCGGGGCAGTGGTTCGGGTTTGGCTGTGGCGCCCACGGCACGGTGGCCGGCGTGCGCTGGAAGAACGTGCCGGGTACCGACGAGTACGTGGCCCGGGTGTCGGCCGGTGCGGACGTGGCAGCGGACCGGCAGGTGCAGTCGCCCCAGGCGCAACTCGAAGAGGCATTGTTCATGGGCTTGCGGATGACGGACGGCATCGATCGGGCGGCCTTTGCGGACCGATTCGGTCTGGATCCGTGGGTCCGGTACGAGGCCGAATTGACCCCGTTCCTTGACGTGGCGCCGGAAGGTGGTAAGGTCTGGCACCGCGACGGCCGATTCGGGCTGACCCGCGAAGGAATGTTGGTGTCTAACAGCGTGCTGGAAATTTTTGTATGAAAGTGAGCCTTGTCATTAAAGGTCTGTACGGTAAAGTAGGGACTCTTTTGAGCGACACGCCCCAGAGGCGATGGAGGATGTTCATGCGGTTGTCAGGAATCTTGCCGGTGGTGGGCCGGCGCGTAGTGGTCGCGCTGGGCGTGGCCGGGATGTTGTTGGTGGCCTCTTCGGCGCAGGCGCAAGACCCACCGGCGGCGGCTGCAGCTCCGGCGCAGGAAGCAGATCCGCTGAAGTTTGACGGCACGCATCCCGCGATGGTGCTGCTGTCCATCAAGGTGGATGCGGAAGCCGGGTTCACGGATTCGATCAACAAGATGAAGGCGACACTCGCCGCCCACATCGATCCCAAGGCGCAGGAACTCGGCAACAGCATGCAGATGTACAAGCTGAATGCGCCTGCCGCCGAGCAGGTGGCGGGCCAGGGGCCGGTGTTTGTGTACATCCTGCACATGGACAAGCCGGTGGCGGGCGTGAGCTACAACCTCCTGCAGGTGCTCTACTACAGCGGGTTCTTCCTGCCGCTGGACGAGAAGGGCCAGCCGGCAGGGACGCCGGAGGATCGCAAGAAGGTCGACGACATCTACAACCCGCTGGTGGCTGCCGTGGCGAACATCACGCCGTGGCCGCTGGTGAAGAAGTAGGCAGACTCGCGATCTCGCGGTCGCGCGGCAGTGGCAGCCACTGCGCGAACTGAGTGTGAACGGGACGTCCTCGCGCAAGCGGCGGCGTCCCATTTTTTTGTGGGACGTGGGAGAAAGGCCGGAGCACATGGGAAGAATGGGATATCGATGGGGTGTGGCAGCCGGACTCGTGCTGGTGCCGGCAAACGCATTTGCACAGGTGCCGCCCCCGCAGGTGCCGGCGCCCGCGGCGCCGGTCGTGGCCGCCCCCGCCGTGCCTGCCACCTACATGTTCGAGAGCGGCGCCGGGTTGTTGCTGTATTACGTCCTGCCCGCCAAGGCCGCGGACTTCGAAGCGATCCTGGGACGCCTCCGCGAGGCGCTGGCCAAGGCGGAAGACCCGCAGCGCAAGCAGCAGGCCCTCAACTGGAAGATCTACAAGTCCGCCGAGCCGGTCACCGATGCGGCGGTCTTTGTGTTTGCCTTCGACCCCGCCCTCGCCACGGCCAGCTACGATCCGCTGCTGGTCCTCGCCGAGGTCCTTCCCGCGGAAGTGCAGCCCTTGTACGAACGCCTCAGGGACGCGGTGATCCGGGTCGAACGAATGGGGCTCACCAAGATACGGTGAGTGCCTAGAAACTGGTATTGAGCCCCGCGTAGACCCGGTGGACCGTGCTGTAGAGCGGGTCGCCCCTGAGCTTGAACAGCCGGTAGTCGACCCGCATCTTGAGCGGGCCCATCAGCCCCAGCTTGAGGCCGGCGCCGATGTTCAGGCCGGTGTTCGTCTCCTGGAAGTCCCGCAGCCGCTCGCGATAGACCCCCACGCCGGCCGTGGCGTAGAGTTGCGCGCCGGAAGTCGGCGTCTGGACGAGGGCGTTGACCATGCCGGTGCGGAGCCGCGGCGCCGCGTCCGCGTCCTTCTCCGAGATGTCGGAATACTCCACTTCGAAGCCCACCATGATGAGGCTGATGCCCACCGCGAGGCCTTTGGCGGCGCGGGTCTTGGGTTTGTGGCCGGCGCCGAAAAACGCCGTGATGTCGGCCGCCGCCGCCGCCGGGACGCCCAGCAGCACACAGGTGGCCAGGAGGCCGATGACAACGCGCCGGAGGTGCCGGGCGGAGGGTTGGAAAGTGGTCATAGGAGCACTATCGGCTCCAAACCGGCAATCATGCACGGGCCCCGCGGGGGCGACGTGATATTTTTCTCGGGATGGATCTACGTCCCACCAGCGAGCAGGAGATTCTGCGCCGCACCGTCCGCGAGTTTGCCGAGGCCGAAATCGGGCCCCACGTGATGGAGTGGGACGAGGCCGAGGCCTTCCCGGACACGCTGGTGGCCAAGATGGCGAGCCTGGGCCTGATGGGCATCCAGTTTCCCGAGGCGCTTGGCGGCGCCGGGATGTCGGCCATCGAGTACTGCATCTGCATCGAGGAACTGGCGCGCGTGTGTCCCTCCGTCTCCTTGTCGGTGGCGGCGCACAACGGGCTGTGCACGTCGCACATCCACATGTTCGGCAACGACGCGCAGCGGCAGCAGTACGTGGTGCCGCTGGTTCGTGGCGACTATCTGGGCGCCTGGGGCCTCACCGAAAGCGGCGCGGGCAGTGATGCCGCGGCGATGCGCACGTCCGCGCGGCGCGATGGCGCCGGCTGGGTCATCAACGGATCCAAGCAGTTCATCACCCACGGCTCGGTGGGCGGCGCCATTGTCGTGATGACCGTGACGGACCGCACGAAGGGGCACCGCGGGATCTCGGCGTTCGTCATGCCGCGCGGCACCAAGGGGATGCGCGCCGGCAAGAAGGAACACAAGCTCGGCATGCGCGCCAGCGACACGAGCGAGGTCTTGTTCGAGGACTGCCGCGTGCCCGCGGACGCCCTGGTGGGCGAGGAAGGGCAGGGCTTCATCAACACCCTGCAGGTGCTCGACGCGGGGCGCATCGGGATTGCCGCGCTGGCCGTCGGCCTGGCGCAGGGCGCCTATGAGGCCGCGCTCCGCTACGCGAAGGAACGCCGGCAGTTCGGCCAGCCGATTGCCAGCTTCCAGGCGATTCAGTGGAAGCTGGCCGACATGGCCACGCGG
>JANLHE010000167.1 GCA_024653875.1 Acidobacteriota bacterium | reverse complement strand
GCGCGTTGCCTTTGATCACGGTCACCACACCGGTGGGATCGGTCATCGTCACGGTCAGTGCGGGAGAGAAGCTGCGGCCGCCGAACGTGACGATTTGTGCCACGGAACCGCGGGTCGCCTTCTCGGGAGTCACGCGTTCAATCACGGGAACGGCCTGCGGTCCACGCGTGGGTTCCCGGGGTGTGGCGGCCTCGACCCTCAGCGCAAAGGGCTCTGACACGCCGCCGTCGGTGTTTCTGACGACGAGCGTAGCGGGGCCTGGCTGCGCCAGCACGACGGCGATATCAAACGAGGTCGCGCCCTGTCCCCGAATCGCGGCGCCGGAGAACGTCTCCGTATTGCCCTGCGACATGATTTCAACGGTGAGTCCGGGAGCGAAGCCCGTGCCCGTGACCTTCAGGGTCTGAGGCGTCGGGCTCATGACCAGCGGCGACGGCGTCACGGAGGTGACGGTGGGAGACTCGATCGCGCCGAGCGCGACGACCAACAGTCCGAAGGCGGCAAGTGTGAGGAATTTGCGCATACGCCGACCGTACACGCCGGCCCGACCGGGGCGCTGTACCCAACGGCACAGGCGCTAAGATACCCGGGTATGTCAACCGTTGCCATCCTTGGGTCCGGGCCGATTGGCGCCGGCATCGCGCACACACTGGCGCGACGCGCCCGCGTCCGCGACGTCCGTCTGATTGATGCGGCGGCCGGCGTCGCCGCCGGCAAGGCGCTCGACATCCTGCAGTCCGGACCGGTCGAAGGGAATGACACGCGTGTCTCGGGTGAAGGCAATGTCCTTGCGGCGACGCGCGCGGACGTGATCGTCATCGCCGACGCCAGCGGCGAGGGCGAATGGGAGGGCGACCGCGGGCTGGCGCTGGTGCGCCAGCTCATCTCGGCGGGTGCCACCGCGCCGCTCGTCTTTGCAGGGCCGAAGCAGACGTGGTTGATGGAGGCCGTAGCCCGTGAACTCGGTGTCCCGGCCGATCGCATCGTCGGCACGGCGGCCGCCGCGCTTCCGGGCGCAATCCGGGGACTGGTAGCTCTCGAGGCTGATGGCTCCGGCGCCGATGTCTCACTGGTCGTCGCCGGGCGCCCGCCGGCGTTTGTCATCGCGTGGTCCAGCGCGACCATCGGGGGCGCGCTTGTCACCGACCGGGTGCCCGCGCATCGGCTGATGGCCATCTCGCATCAGTTAGAAGCCCTCTGGCCCACGGGGCCCTACGCCATCGCGGCGGCCACCGCGCCCGTGGTGGAAGGACTCATCGCCGGCACCCGCGCCCACCTGCCTGGCGTCACCATCGTGGACCGGGAATGGGAGGTTCGACATCGCGCGGCCCTGCTGCCGCTCACGCTTGGACACGGCCGCATCGTGGCGCGCCACATGCCGTCGTTCAGCGGACAGGAACGCGTCGAGTTTCTCAATAGCGTATCGGGGTCCTGGGGTCCTGAAGTCCTGAGGTCCTGAAGTCCTGAGGTCCTGGGCGATGGAGCTGGTTGCGCCGGCACTTGAGCTACACTGCGCCTGTGGAAGGGTGGAACCGCGCGCGGCGGGTGTGGCAGGCCTCGGTGGCGATGGTGGTTCAGGCGCCAGAGGACTCCGAGGCCCAGCTCCGTTTCCGTTTCTATTCCTTCTTCGGCCTGCTGGCCGGCCCGTACATGCTCGGTTTCGGCATCGCAGACCTGCTGCGCGGCGAGTTCCTCCTCTTCGGGTTGGTGTTCGCGTCATTGGGTGGGATGTTCATCGGGTGGCTCCTTCTGCGAGCCGGCAGGCATGCCCTGACGGTCTATCGGGCCAACGCTCTGGTCTTCGCACTCCTGATCCTCTACATGATTGCCGTCGGAGGCGACGGCGGCTCCAGGAGTCTCTGGATCTACGTCTACCCGCTGGTCCTGGTGTTCGTGCTCGGTGTGAACGAGGGCGCGATTTGGGTGGGCGCATTGCTGGTCTCTGCCGTTGGCCTCATGTGGTCGGGCCTTCCAGGCCTGACGGTCTATGCCTATCAACAAGGGTTCAAGATTCGCCTGGTGGGGATGTACGCGGCCATCTCGCTGGCCGCAATGGCGTTTGAGCACTCCCGTCGCCTGTATCGGGACGCGATGTGGCGGGAGCGTGAGAAAAAGGCGGCGCTGATCCGGGAACTGCAGGCGTCACTCGCGCAGGTCAAGACGCTGAAGGGCCTTGTGCCGATTTGCGCCAACTGCCATCGCATCCGCGATGACCAGGGGTTCTGGAACCAGCTCGAAGGCTACCTCCGCGAGCACTCCGACGCCGACTTCAGCCACGGCATCTGCCCTGCGTGCGTCAAGGCCTTCTTTCCGGAGTTCGACGACGCCGCGCCCGCGGGCTGAGCAGCCCGGGGCCTCCGTACAACAGGCCGTCAGTGCCGGCGATCGAGCTCTCCGGCGTTCACGGCCAGGCTCAGGATGTTCCCTTTCGGTGGGAGCGGGCACGTGGCGAAATCCGTGAACGTGCACGGCGGGTTCTTGGCCTTGTTGAAGTCCAGGATCACCCGGCCCTCCGCCGGTAGCGGTGCGTACAGGTACCGGCCGGCGCCATAGGTGGTCTTTCCACTGGTGCCATCGCGGAACAGGAAGAACAGTTCCTTCGCATCGGCAGACTCAAGCAACGCCTCCAGGCGGTATTGCTGGCCGGCGACGCGGAAAGTCACGATGCCGGGGTTCGGCGTCTCGATGAGCTCATCAAGCACGTTGAGGATCTTCATGGTCCGCCCGGGCGGGTGTGCCTCGAAGCGCCCCTGCACACGCCACGCTGGATCAACGGGCAGCCACTCAAGGCCCCTCAGCGACAGCAGCGCAGGCGCCTTCGCGTCCCACACGCGCAGCGCCAGCCTATCACCGCGCCGGATCATCGTCAGCGTCATGTCACCGGCCGCCACATAGTCTTCCGCGGCGCTGGGAGCCCGCAGCTCAACGGTGGTCACCACCTGCCCGCCTCGACGCAGCTGGACGTCCTTGCTCGCCGTCAGCGTGGCCATCTCCGCCGTAACGGCGAGGGTCCCAAGGGACGCCGGCGCCGAAGGCCCCGTCAGACGAACATCGTTCCCCGCCGCGGCGCCAACGGTCTGCACGCCGGGCGCGAGCCAGTGGAGGCCCACAAGCGCGGCCCAGCCGGTGGGCCCGATGATCTCGTTCTCACGCGTCTGCCTATACGCTTCGACTTGCTCGCGGTAGTCGGCAGGCAAAGGGTCGATCGCGTCGGCACAGGCGCCCGCCGTAACCGCCACCAACGCGATTGCCACAGCCGAGCCCGGGCGTTTCAGCACGGAGGTATTCTCGCACTGTATCCACCCGACCCGCTCACTTGAACGGATTCGGTCGCGGGGTCTTGTCCGACGAGGGCGGCAGCTGCGGCAACGCAAATGCCGGCTGATCGCCGGTCAGCGTCTTGAGGAACGCCACGATCTTCGCGTTGTCCTCGTCCGAGTACCGCCGGCCGTGTTGCACCCGTCCCATGACCTCGACGGCCTGGGTCAACGTATCCGCCGCGCCGTCATGGAAGTAGGGGTAGGTCAGCTCGACGTTGCGAATCGTCGGCACTTTGAAGTTGAATCGGTCCGCGTCACGCCCGGTGACGGCGACGCGCCCCTGAGCCGGGTTGTCGGTCCGGTACGGTTCAACCAGCCCCATCTTGCGGAACGCCTTGCCGCCGGCGGCCGGGCCGTTGTGGCAGGCGATGCAGCCGCTGCCCTTGAACAACGTGTAGCCCTCGACCTCGGTCGCCGTCAGCGCCGCGTCGTCGCCGAGCAACCATTTGTCGAAGCGCGAGTTCGGCGTCACCAGGGTTTCCTCGAACGCGGCGATCGCCCGCGTCACCTTGTCGATGTCCACCTCGCGCGTGCCGAACACCTTTTCGAAGTCGTTCACGTACTGGGGAATGGACGCGACCACGGCAACCGCGAGTTCGTGCGTGAAAGCCATTTCGCCCGGGTTGGCGATCGGGCCACCCGCCTGCTCCTTCAGGTCAGCGGCGCGGCCGTCCCAGAACTGCGCGACGCTCAGACTGGAGTTCAGAACGGTGGGCGCGTTGATCGGCCCCTGCTGCCACTTGTGTCCGATGGATGTGGACAGGTTGTCGGACCCGCCCATGCTCAGGTTGTGGCACGAGTTGCACGAGATGAACCCGGACTTCGAGAGCCGCGGGTCGAAGTACAGCTTCTTGCCCAGCTCCATCATCTGCGGATCAGCGACAGTCACCGGCGTGATGGGTTGAATCGGTTCGGCGCGCTGCGCGGCCACCCAGGTCCCCGGCAGGCAGAGCGCGACGATCCAGAGAATGGCTGTGCGTGTCTTCATATACGGCCTCCGGTGCCAGTTCGTCGCAACTGCGGTACCACGAACAACTCGCGGTTTTGCCGGGGAATGGCTCTGCCTGGCAGCCGGCCGAGGCCGTGATCAGCCGGATTCCTATCCCTGCTGAGGGCCGCCGAATGTGCTGCTGAAGGCAGACACGACGGCCGCTTCAACGTCGGCCGTGGACACCGCGCGGCCGAGTTCCACTTCCATCGACGTCACACCCCTGTCGGCGATGCCGCACGGAACGATGAGCTGGAAGTGTTGAAGGTTCGTGGCGATGTTCAGCGCGAGGCCGTGACTGGTGATCCACCGGCTGATGCGAACGCCAATCGCGGCGATTTTCCGCTCACGATCCGGCTTACCGACCCACACGCCCGACAGGCCCTTCACCCGCTTCCCCTCGATGCCGAATGTGCGAAGGGCGACGATCAGCACCTCCTCGAGGTCGCGCACATACTTGTGCACGTCACACCGGTCGGGCTTGAGATCGAAGATGGGATAGGCCACGAGCTGCCCCGGGCCGTGGTACGTCACGTCGCCACCGCGGCCCGTCTCGTGCACGGTCACGCCCTGGCGGGCCAGCTCGTCTTCCGAGGCGATGATGTGTTTCGATCCCTGGCGTGTCTTCACGCCAAGCGTGATCACCGGCGGGTGTTCGAGCAGCAGCAGCGTGTCGCCGATGCGCCCGGCGCGCCGGTCCTCCACCAGCGCCGCCTGCAGATCCAGGCCGGCCTGGTAGTCGACGCGACCGAGCCGCCGAACGGAGATTTCAGTCATGGGCAGATCAAGACGTCAGGAGGGCACGGGCTTCAGCCCGTGCCGCGCGTCCCGGGCTAAAGCCCGGGACCTCCGTTCATGTGGACTTCAAATCCAGCTCTCGTCGAAGTCCTGGAGCCGCTCCTTGAGCGCCTGCAGGAAGCGGCCCGCATCCGCGCCATCGATGAGGCGATGGTCGTAGCCCAACGTGAAGTAGCACATGGGCCGGATGGCGATCATGTCGTCCACAACCACCACGCGTTTGTCGACCGAGCCGACGCCAAGGATGGCCACCTGCGGCTGGCTGATGATCGGCAGGCCGAACACCGCGCCAAAAATGCCAGGGTTGGTGATGGTGAACGTGCCGCCCTGCACCTCGTCCGGCTTCAGCTGCTTGCTGCGCGCGCGGCTCGACAGGTCCTGAATCGCCCGGCAGACGCCGAGCATGTTCTTCTCGTCGGCGTTCCTGATGACCGGAACGATCAACCCTTGGTCCAGCGCCACGGCGATGCCCAGATTGATGTCGCGCTTGTAGACGATGTTGTCACCGTCAATCGACGCGTTGGTGAACGGAAACTGGCGGATGGTGTCGACGGTGGCCTTGGCGATGAACGCCGTGTAGGTCAGCTTGGCGCCCGCCGCCTCGTACTCCGCCTTCCTGCGCTTCCGGATCTCGTCGATGCGGCCGAAGTCCACCTCGTACGCCGAGTACACATGCGGCGACGTGCGGATGCTCGACACCATGTGGTCGCCGATCTTCTTCCGCATGATCCCCATCGGTTCGATGCGGACGTTCTCCCCTGGAGCGAAGGGCGACTTCACCGGTGCTGGTGCCGCCGGCCTGGCTGCGGCCGGCGCGGCCTTGGCCGCGGCGCCGCTGTCGACGTACTCGAGAATGTCCTTCTTGGTCACGCGGCCCGAAATGCCGGTGCCGTTCAACTGACCCAGATCGATGCCGTGTTCCTTTGCGATGTTGCGCACGACGGGCGACGACTTGGTCCGGAGGCGCGCCTCAAGGTTATTCGCCGGCTCGGCGGGCGGCGCGGCCTGCGTCGCGGGAGGAGCCGAAACCGCCACGGCGTCAGCCGTGGATGCCCTGGGTTCCGACGTTCCGTCGGCCGACGCGACTGGTGCGGCTGCCGCACTGCCGGCCGCCGCCGGCTTCTCTCCGGCCGCGCCGATCAACGCCACCACGCTGTTGACGGGAACCGTCTCGCCTTCCTTGACCGTGATCTCAAGCAGCACCCCGGCGCCGGGCGACGGAATCTCCGCGTCCACCTTGTCCGTGGAAATCTCAAACAGCGGCTCATCGCGATCGACCGCGTCGCCGACCTTCTTGATCCAGCGGACAATGGTGCCTTCCGCGATTGATTCGCCCATCTGGGGCATTACAACTTCAGTAGCCATTTCGACCTCAGTAACCCTCGAACACCTACATGTGGATCGCCGCGCCATGCACCGCGTGCGCCGCTTCACCCACCGCCTCCGACATCGTCGGATGCGCGTGAATGGTGCGGATGAGTTCCTCGACCGTGCACTCGAGCCGCAGGGCGACGCCGGCCTCGGCCACCAGTTCCGTCGCGCGGGGGCCAATCATGTGCACGCCGAGAATCTCGTCGTACTTCTTCTCCGCCACGATCTTCACGAAGCCTTCGGTCTCGTTGGCGATCTTCGCGCGGCCAAGTACACCAAACGGGAAGACGCCCACGCGCACGTCGTACCCGCGCGCGATCGCTTCGGCCTCGGTCAGGCCGATGCTGCCAATCTCCGGGTCGCAGTACGTGCAGCCCGGCACCTGATCGTAGTTGATCGGCTTGACGTCGTGCCCGGCGATGCGCTCGGCCAGCACGATCCCCTCGGCCGACGACAGATGCGCCAGTTGCGGGTGCGCGCCGGTGCCCATCGTGATGACGTCCCCCACGGCGGAAATGCCGGGCACGCTGGTGCGGAACAGGGAATCAACCTTGATGTAGCCCCGCTCCATCACGAGGCCGGCCTCGGCGGCGCCCAGGCCGTCCGTCATCGGCCCGCGTCCCGTGGCCACGAGCAGCTTCTCGACCGTGATCGACTCGGTCTTGCCGTCGGCCGTGACCATCTCGATGGCCACCGCGCCGTCCTTGA
>JANLHE010000155.1 GCA_024653875.1 Acidobacteriota bacterium | reverse complement strand
CGCGAGAAAGAACCCGGGCACCGGGGTCTCCGTGCGCGGCCGGACCGGCGCACCCGGCGCGAGCGAGAACGTCGCCCGCGCCTCCCTCACCACCAGCGCGCGCACGCAAACCGCTCCGGCGGCACCCGGCACGCACGCGCGCAGTTCTCGCTCCGCCAGCGCCGCCAACTCGTCGTTCCCCTGCCGCAGCAGCCCCTCGGCGCCGCTAGCAACCACGGTTACCAAGAAAAGACGTCGGGTGTCTTTTTCGGGACCAGAACGTACCAAGGTCGAAGAACCGGCGCCTTCCTGCCGTTTCGGGAAAAGACGTCGGGTGTCTTTTTCGATAGAAAAGACACCCGACGTCTTTTTGGGGAAGGCCCAGTGGAACTGGGTGCCGATCAGGCCGAGCTGGCGCTCGGTCAGGACGGGCCGGTCGAACCAGAGGTTGACGGTGACGATGGGGGCGGACTGGACGGCGGCCGCCGCTGAGTCAATCGCCGCCAGGGGGGCGGGGGCGCCGGCCGTCCAGAGGCGACCGAAGGCGTGCCACGGGACGGCACTGATGACGGCCCGTGGCGTGAGGATGTCGTCGCCGGCGACAACGCGGTGCCGGCCGCCGGACGGGTCAAGATCCACGCGGGCGGACACGCGACGACGCACCGCGCCCCCGTGTGCCTCGATGAATCGCGCGGCCGGCTCGGCGTACAGCTCGTCGAGCGGCACCGAGGGCACACCCAGCGACGACGCAGATGGCCAAGGGCCGAACAGTTCAGCGAGGACGCGCACGAAGGGCTGCGCGGCGGCGATGTCGGGGTCCTGGTTCAGGGCCGCCAGGGCCAGCGGATTCCACAACCAGTCACACAACGAAGCAGGCTGGCTGTACTCACGGAGCCACTGCGTCACGGTGAGGTGCGCGGGCACCCGCGCGGCCACAGCCTCCGCCCCATCCCGGCGGGCCGACCACAGCAGGCCCCCGACGCGGCCAGTCGCCAGGCGATCCCGCAGCGGCACCGCGTCCCAGCCCATCACGCCGGCGACCAGATGCAGCGGCGAGCGCCATTGCGGACAAAGCAGCGTGGACGAGCGTCCGTGAACGTCGGCCATGGCGAGTCGTAGCGTCGAATCAAGCGGAGCCAGATCCGAGGTGCCAATGACGCGGAGGAAGTTGTAGGTCTCGCGGTAACACCCGAACAGCGCGTGCTGACCGTTGTCGAGCCGCTGCCCGGATCCAGGATCGGTGAAGGACGACGCGCGCCCCCCTAGTCGCGGCGCCTCCTCAAGAACCGTGACCTTCAGACCCCGCGATGCCAGACGCACGCCCGCGCTCAGTCCCGCGCAGCCGGCGCCAATGACGACGACGTCAGTGTCGGGGGATGTGGCCACGACGGAGCGTCCACCAGGTGCGAAGGGCCAGCCGCGCCTGCGCCGGGCGCGGCACCCGCGCGAGCTGGCTGAACACGTCGAAGCCGGCGGCTTCGATCTTCTTCAGCAGCTCGAAGTAGATGCTGTGCATGATCTCGGCGGCGACGAACTTACGGGCATCGGTGCGCGGCAATGCGGCAATTGCGCGTTCGAAGTACTGGTGCGCGCGCCGCGCCAGATGCTGCAGCGCCACGCGCACCTGGGGATTCCGGATCCCGTGCCCAGCCTCCTCCACTTCGCGGCGAATGTCGGCCTCGGTGCATCCGCACTCGGCCAGATCTGCCAGCGGCAGGTACATGCGTCCGCGCCGGTAGTCCACGCCGACGTCGCGCAGGATGTTGGTCAACTGCAGCGCCACGCCAAGGTCACGCGCATACGTCAGCACGGCCGGATCGGAGTACCGAAAGATCTCCGCGCACATGAGGCCGACCGACGAGGCAACCCGATGGCAGTACGGTTCGAGCTCCGCGAATGTCTGAAATCGGCGCGGAGAAGCGTCCATCGCCACACCGTCAATCAGCGCGTCGAACTGTTCGCGCGGCAGGCGGAACGGCTTCACGAACGGCTGGAGCGCCACGCCCTGGGGCGTCTGCGGCCGGCCCGTGCCGAAGATCCGCTCCACCTCATTGCGCCAGTGCGTCAGGGCGGCATGCGCGCGATCCGGATCCGACTCCAGATCCACCGCGTCGTCAATCGCGCGGCACACGTCGAATACCGCGGTGATGGCGCGGCGCTCGGGCGAGGGCAACACGAGGAACGAATAGTAGAAGCTGGTCTTTCGGGTCATGACGTCAGGCTGAGCGACGCCACAGCAGGGCGCCCGCGGCGATTCGCGCCGCATCCGGCCAGGCCAGTGACGGCCGGGCATGGAAGACATCGTAATCCGCCTCGGCGAGCCGGTCGAGGATTCGGTGCCCGCCGAGCCATGTGCTGCGCAGCTCCAGGCGGAGCCTGCCGCGCACGCCGTCAGCCACTGGCCGGCCGGCGGCAAACAGCGCGTGCGTCCGATCGCCTGCGTCCCGGAGCGCGGAACTCCACTCGGGCGTCCACCGCCCCGAATCCAGGTCTTCGATCCGGGCGCCATGGGCGCGAACCAGATCCAGGGGGACGTACAGCCGCCCGCTGGCCCAATCCCGCGCGAGGTCCTGCCAGAAGTTGGTCAACTGCAGCGCGGTGCAGAGGGCATCGGACTGTGACGCCCTCACGGGGTCATGATTCCCGGTGACCAGCAACATCAGCCGCCCCACCGGATTCGCCGACCGGCGGCAGTAGTCCAGCACGCTGTCCCAGTTCTCATACCGCGTGGTCGTCACGTCCTGACGGAAGGCGGAGAGGAGATCGGAGAGCAGGGAGCGCATCACCCCGCTGTCGGCGCGGCTGAAGCCACGCCCTGCGTACGGAGGGTGCTGACGCAGCGTCGCCGCCAACGCGACAAACACCGCGTCGTCCTGGAGGTTGTTGGTGGGTGTGACCTCGCCCCGTGCGGCCGCGTCGAGGCGCTGCTGCCACATGTCGAGCAGCGCGAGACGATCGGCGGGTTCACGCCGGCCCTCGTCGGCAAAGTCGTCAGCGATGCGGGCAAACGCGTAGATCGCCGCGACGTGCGGCCGCGCGGCCGGCGGCATGAGCCAGGACGCGACGGGGAAGTTTTCGTAATGCTCCCGGGCCAGGCGCAGGCACGTGGCGTACGCGGCGTCCGTGCCCGCCGGATTCCCGGACGTCACCACTCGGTTTCCGGAACGCCGGCGCGCGCGTTCACGGCCCGCGCCATGACAAACAGCAGGTCGGACAACCGGTTGATGAAGATGAGCACGGTGGGATCCACCGCATCGGCTCCGAGGCCGATGATGCGGCGCTCGGCGCGACGACAGACCGTGCGGGCCACGTGCAGCGAGCCGCCGGCGCGAGTGCCTCCGGCCAGGATGAATCGGCGGAGCGGCGTGACCCCTTCTTCCAGCGTGTCGACCCAGGTCTCCAGGCGCGACACGTCGACGTCGCCGAGGAGCGCCTTCTCCACCCTGGCGGCGATCTTGTGCCGTGGGTCGGCCAGCATCGCGCCCAGAGCAAACAGGTCGCGCTGCAGGTGCTCGAGCATGCCGCCAATCTCGGCATCGACGCCCTCGGCCCGCGCCAATCCCAGCCACGCGTTGACCTCGTCAACCTCGCCGTAGGCATCCACGCGGGGGTCGGCTTTGCTCACGCGCGTGCCGTCAAACAGGCCCGTTTCGCCCTGGTCGCCGGTCTTCGTATAAATCTTCATGTCGCGCACCCGATTATAGTGGCCGGTGTGAAGAAGTCGCCGCCCCTCCCCTCGTCCAGCAAACGCCAGTGGTTCCGGCGGCGGCTGCTCGCCTGGTATCGCGCCAACGGGCGGGATTTGCCGTGGCGAAACACCCGCGATCCGTACCACATCCTGGTCTCCGAGATCATGCTGCAGCAGACCCAGGTGGACCGCGTGCTGCCGAAATATCACGAGTGGCTGGGCCTGTACCCCAGCTTGGAGGCGCTCGCTGAGGCGCCTGAAGCAGAGGTTATCGAGACCTGGAGGCCGCTGGGCTACAACATCCGGCCGAAGCGGCTCCAGGCCATCGCCCGCGAGTCCATGGAGCGCCATGGCGGTGAACTGCCTGGAGATGAAGAGACCCTGCTCTCGTTCAAGGGGATCGGCCAGTACACCGCCGGCGCCGTGATGAGTTTTGCGTTCGGCAAACGCGCCGCGATCCTCGACACGAACGTCGCGCGAGTCCTCTTCCGCATCTTTGTCGCCAAGGGACTGCCCAAGAGCCACCAGATGGTGAGACGGCTGTGGGAGCTCTCGCGCGCGGTGCTTCCGCACAGACACGTCTTTGACTTCAATCAGGCACTCATGGACTTCGGCGCCACGGTCTGCACGGCACGCGCGCCGCTGTGCCCGGCGTGCGTCCTGCGGAGAAGCTGCAGGACGTTCCGGCCTTCGCTTTCGACAAGACGCAAAGCGGGAGTTCAGTCGTCTTCGATCGTGCGAAGGGCGGGACCTCAGTCCCGCCGGGGCGGAACATGAGCGCGCCACTCGTCGTTCTTGCCGCCGTCATCGAGCGCGACGGCCACTTTCTCCTCACTCGCCGGCTGCAGGGCACGCATTTGGCGGGCACCTGGGAGTTTCCCGGTGGCAAGTGTGATCCGGACGAGTCCCATGTGGCGTGTCTCGCGAGGGAACTCCGGGAGGAACTGGCCGTTCGCGCCATCATCGGCGACGAGATCTTCATCGTCGAACACGCCTATCCCGAGCGCACGGTGCGTCTGCACTTCCGGCGCACGACCCTGCTCGGTGAGCCGTCGCCACAACTTGGCCAGGAGATGCGGTGGATCGCGCGGGAAGCGCTGAGGTCACTCGAACTACCGGAGGCCGACCGCGGACTTGTCGAACTGCTCACTGGCGTGGGCCTCGGGGAGTGACGCTTCACAGTAAACTCTGAATGTTCGGCATGCTGACACTCTCTGGCGTCTCAGCGCTCTCTCCTTTTCGCCTTCATCGTCTGCTCGGAACCCTGCGCGTCAGCACTCCAGGAGTCCATGCGCTCCACGCACGGTTCATGCACTTCGCCGACATCGAGGGAGTGATTGATGTCCGGGAGCGTGACCTCCTTGAGCGTCTGCTGCACTACGGTCCGCGACGCGCTGAGGTGAAGGACCAGGGCGAGCTCTTCCTCGTGGTCCCTCGGCCCGGGACCGTATCGCCCTGGTCCGGCAAGGCGACTGACATCACCCGGAATGCCAGCCTTTCAGAAGGTGCGCCGTGTTGAGCGTGGGATCGCGTATTACGTCGATGTGGGGGCACACGTGCTGGCGGGGGCGCGCCACGGCATCGCTGCGGCGCTCCACGTTCGGATGGTGGAACACGTACTGACCGACCCCGATGATCGTGTGCTCCGGCCGTGCAGAACTCCTGGGCACCCGCCGCATGGGACGAAGATGGCGCCTGGATGCGCCTGTTCCGCAATGCGCGGGCCTGGCTGGGATGAGGCCTCGTTCAGGTAGATCGGGACGGGAGTTGCTCGGCGAACCGCTATGGCCCGATCTCCGGACATAGATCACCGGAAGCCGGTACGATACCCCAATGCCTCCTCCCCTGTTGCTCTGGTTCCTGGGCGTGACCTTGGCCGCGGCCGCTGTGTTGGCGTACGGACGGAGACAACTCGCACGGCGATTGGCGGGGCTGCGGGAGGCCTGGGGTCTTCCGAGGGACATCGACCGCGACATGTGGTCCATCGCGCGTTACTACCGGATGCGCGTCCAAGCAGATAAGACTGTCAACTCGCTTGACGACCGGACGTGGGCGGACCTCGACATGGACGGCCTATTCAGTGTGCTTGATCGCACCCAGAGCGGCGTCGGCCGGCAGTTCCTGTACGCCAGGCTCCGAATCCAGCCGACAGAGGCGCAGCGGCTCGCATTTGAATCACTGGTCTCGCGGATCGGGAACGACCGAGCAGCACGCGAGTCCGCACAGATGGCGCTGTCACGGTTGGGTGATGCCTCGGCGTACGACCTGGCGACCCTCGCGCAACCCGGAGCCTTCAACTCCCGACCGTGGCACCTCGTCTTTCCGATCCTCGGGATTGCCATGGTGATTTCCGTCGGGGCCACGGCCGTCATGCCTGCTGCGATTTTTGTGCTGGCTGCGGGCGCAGTGATCAGCCTGATTCTCCGCGGCACGGTTGCGCACAACCTCAGAATCGTCGCCAGCGCGTTCCGGCAGGTGGGACCGCTCCTTGCCGCGGCAGACGGCATCGCCGCGCTGAACAGTCCGAGCGTCTCGCTGGTCTTCGGAGGTCTGGAGAGCGACGTCCGGCGCCTCGCGCGCCTTCGACGATACGCTGCCTGGGCCGGGCGCGAGTCATCCGCGGCATCGCCAGGCGATCTGAGCGGGCTGGTCCTCGAGTACCTCAACCTTCTTTTCTGCCTGGACGCGAATGCCCTGTTCTTTGGCGCGCGCGAACTGCGCCTGCGGGCGCCAGAACTGCTGCGCGTGATCGACGCGGTCGGGGAAGTCGACGCCGCCCTCAGCATTGCGTCGTATCGCGCCGGCACGTCCGGCTGGTGTTCTCCCACCATCCTTCCAGCGAGGTCATCGGTCCGCATGGTGAACGTCCGGCACCCACTGTTGCGGGACGCCGTGCCGAACACAGTCACGCTCGCGCCGCCACACGGACTGATCATCACGGGTTCGAACATGTCGGGCAAGTCGACGTTCTTGCGCACGGTGGGTGTGACCACGGTGCTCGCGCAGACAATCAGCACGTGTCTTGCAGACGCGTACGAGGCGCCGCCACTCATCGTGCGCAGCTGCATCGGGCGCAACGACGACATGTCCCAGGGCAAGAGTTACTACATGGTTGAGGTCGAGATGGTGATCGACCTTGTGCTCGCCGCGCAAACACCAGTGCCTCATCTCATACTGTTTGATGAACTCTTTCGGGGCACCAACGCGGTGGAACGCATCGCCGCCGGCGAAGCCGTGCTTGCGGCCCTGATGGCGGCGGCACCACATGCGCCGGGCCCCGCGCATGTGGTGATCGCGGCCACGCACGATCAGGAGTTGGTCGATCTGCTCGACGGTATTTACGCGCCGTTTCATTTTTCAGACACAATCGACAGCGAGGGCCTCGCGTTTGACTACCGTCTGCGGCCGGGCCCTGCCGCGACGCGCAATGCGATCGCCCTGCTCGGCCTTCGCGGCGCCCCACCCGAACTGGTGGCACGGGCGCTCGCGCGAGCCAAGGTAATGGATCAGGCGCGCGGCACCGTGCTCTGAATCCCGCCACGCTCGGCCATCCAGCCCTCGCGGTCGCGCTCAAACCACGCGAGCGGTCCCTGGGACGCATACGCCGGGTGCGCGAAGGAGCGCTCCCCATCTCGATGCAGGCCGATCTTGAGCAACACGTGTTGGGAAGCGAGGTTCTCGAGGTTCGCGATGGCCACGATGCGCGGGAGCGCCATGTCCACGAATCCGTGCCGCAGCACCGCCGACGCCATCTCGGTGCCGAACCCGTTACCCCACGCGGATCTCACAAGGCCAAACCCGACTTGAATGATCGACTCGCCCTGGATATTGGTCAGCAGGTGAAATCCAACGCGCTCGCCGGATGACCGCTCCTGTGTGACCCACATGCCCAGGCCTGGATTCTGTTCGTAGTACTCGAGAATCCGCGCCCGCAGCATGACGTCAACGCTGTCACGGTCCTTGCTGCCCCCGAGATAACGCGTGACCTCGACGTCGCTGTAGAGGGCGGCGAGCCAGTCCAGATCGTCGATCGTGAACCGGCGCAGAGCCAGACGCTCGGTGGTCAGGGAGAAGTCGGTCACTCCGGCCCCCTCAGAACCCGATCTTCCTCATGACGAACCGCGGCAGGTGCTTGATCACCATCATCACGAGCCGCCAGATGCCGGGCGTGTAGATCAGCGGCCGCTTGCGGTCCATCGCGTGGACGATGTCGCGCGCGACGCCGTCGGGCTCACCGGCAAACGGCGGCGGCTTCAGGCCGGCGGTCATCGCCGTCTTCACGAATCCCGGCTTGACGCACAGCACCCAGAGGCCTGACGCGCGGTACTTGTGGTCGAGCGCTTCGAGGTAGGTGGACAGCCCGGCCTTGCCCGATCCATAGATCCCCACCGGTTTGCGACCGCGATCCCCTGCCACGGACGACACCACGGTCAGCCAGCCTCCGCCGCGGGCCAGCAGCCGCGTGCGCGCATGTTCGCAGAACGTCACTGTGTTGGCGTAGTTCACGGTCGCCAGTCGGCGCGTCAATTCGACGTCGGCCTCCAGCGCCTCCTGCGTGGCAAACATGGCGGCGGTGACGATGACCGCGTCGAACTGGCCCAGCGCCTGATCGGCGGCATCGAGCGCGCCTGCAAAGCCCGCGGGGGCCTCGAGGTCGCACAGCGCCCATCCCGCGGTCGCCTGCATCGGGTGCCGCGCCGTCAGGTCCGCCGCGCTGCGCTCAAGCTCCGCGTTGCTGCGGCCCAACAGGAATACGGCGTCGCCACGCGCGGCCATCCGCTGTGCCACCGATCGCCCGATGCCGGAGGTGCCGCCGAGTATCACGACCTTCATGCTGCGTCTCCGAATAGCCGGCGTGACTGCGCGCTCCGCAACCGCCGGCTGGGATCCCACTTTGCCCTGAGTTCCAGGAACCTCGGCAGGCGAGGCTCCATCGCGCGAAAGTGATCGGGCCTGGTGAACCGGTCTTTTGTCAGATAGACACGCCCGCCGGCTGAAATGATGAACTCGTTCAACGCGTCGACGATCCGCTGGATATCCGGCGAGACGGCCATGTCAACCGCTATCGACGTTCCCTCGAGGGGAAACGACAGCACGCCCAGGCCCTCCGGGCCGCAGTCCTTGATCACGCACAGTGGCGAGGCCGCGCCCAACCTGGTCAGGCGCTCCATGAACTCGCACACCGCCCCGGCGCCGGCGGTGCGCGGCACCACGCACTGATACTGCGTGAATCCG
>JANLHE010000153.1 GCA_024653875.1 Acidobacteriota bacterium | reverse complement strand
TCGATCAGTTCCCCGATGCCCTTGTCCCCGAGCGCGAGGAGCGCATCGAGTTGGGCGCGGTCAAACGGCTCGGTCTCCGCCGTGCCCTGCAGTTCGATGAACTTGCCGGCCGAGGTCTTGATGATGTTCATGTCCACTTCGGCCGTGGAGTCTTCCTCGTAGGCGAGGTCGAGCAGCGCGGTCTGCTGGACGATGCCGACACTGGTGGCGGCCACGTACTCGGTGATTGGAATGGTCTTGATGGCGCCTTGTGTCCGCAGGCGGTCGAGTGCCAGGACCAGGGCCACGAAGCCGCCGGTGATGGCGGCCGTGCGCGTGCCGCCGTCCGCCTGGATCACGTCGCAGTCAATCCAGATCGTGCGTTCGCCCAGCGACTTGAGCGCGGTCACCGACCGCAGCGACCGGCCGATGAGCCGCTGGATTTCCTGCGTGCGGCCGCCCACTTTTCCGGCGGTGGCCTCGCGCTGCGTGCGGGTGGACGTGGCGCGCGGCAGCATGCCGTACTCCGCCGTGACCCAGCCCTTGCCGGAGCCGCGCATGAACGGCGGCACGCGGTCTTCCACCGAGGCGGTGCAGATCACGCGCGTCTGGCCGACCTCGATCATGACGGAGCCCTCGGCGTGCACCAGGACGTTGGGGGTGATAGTGGTGGGGCGCAGCGCATCGGGCGCGCGGCCGTTCAGTCGGGTCATGGGTCTCCAGTCTATGGGGTGCGTCGCACCCAGCGAATCCCGCGCCGCAGCGGGTGCCGCAGGTCGAGGTGTCCCACCAGCGTATCAACTTCGCGGCCATCCACCAGGACCTGCACGGCCGTGATGTCGGGCAGATTGATGGTGATCGCGTTCACGATGGCGTACACGGTCAGGAACTCGTGCAGGGAGCCGCCCGGATGCCCGGTGACGATCTCGCGGCTGACATCCACATAGGCCTCGCCGCGCGCCGTCAGGAACAGCGCGCGGAGCGTGGTGCCTGCGGGAATGACGGAGACCTGTCCGGACGGCGCGGCCGCCAGCTGGCGCTCGACGATGCGCCGCGCCTGCTCGGCGGGGGCCGCCGCGTACGGGATCTCCTGCTCGACCGGAATGAGCGCGTCTCCCGAGGGCGCCACATAAAAGAGCGTGGCCGAGATGCGGCGGGTGTCCCCGGCCGGCCCCGCTGATCCCGTGGCGCCCGTGAGACCCGCCGCACCTGTCGGGCCTTCCGAGGTCGGACGGGTGGCCACCAGCCAGCCCGGCAACCACAACGTCACGAGCCACACCCCGACGGCGGCGCCCAGCACGCCCAGCGCGAGGTACGTCCACATGCGCCGGTGTGGCGTCATCGATCCCCTCCGCCGCCTGCGGGAGGCACACCGGCGCGCGCCTCGTTGATGACCGTGGTGATGACCTCGGACACGGCGGTGTGAAAGGCCGCGCTGCCCAACGTCTGCGTGTCGTCAGCGTTGGTGAGGAACCCGAGTTCGAGGAGCACGGCCGGCATGTTGGCGCCGACCAGGGCGCGCAGCGGCGCCTGCAGCACGGGCGTGGAGTGCGCCGGAAGGCCGGCGTCGCCCAGTCGGGCCGCCAGCCACTGGGCCAGCGTGAGGGACCGCGCCGCGTGCGGGATCTGCGCGAGCTGCCACGGCACCGTGTCGATGACCCTCGAGCCGCCGCCCACGACCGGCACGGACTGCGCGGCGAACCCGTCGCTGCTGCCGACGCTCGCGTAGTCGGCGGGATCGAGCGCCTGGACCTGCCAGCCGCGCACGCTCGCGACAGGCGATCCGTTGGCGTGCAGGCTGATGAACAGGTCCGCCTTGTTGTTGTTGGCGAGGGCGGCGCGGCGATCGATGGTGATCGCCGTATCCGAGTCGCGCGTGAGAATCACGCGCACGCCCAGCCGCGACTCCAGCATCGCCTTCAGACGTCGGGCCACGGCGAGCGTGACCTGCTTTTCCTCGAGCCCGGCGGCGCTCCGGCTGCCCACATCGTCCCCGCCGTGCCCCGGATCAACCACGATCGTGCGCAGCGTGCCCGGGCGTTCGATAGGGGGCGGTGGTGGCAGCGCATCCGGGCGCGCCGGCGCCGTCGTGGTGGCGCCGATGAAATCGAGCGTGAGGCGCGACGGGTCCCGGGTCTCCTCCTGGCGCACGTTGACCACCGCGGGACCCAGGTCGAGGAGCAACACGGCGCCCTCGGCGCGAATGTTGGTCAGCAGGTCCGACGGCGCGCCCGACAGCGGGCCCAGATCCAACGCATCGGCCTGGAATCGCACCGTCACGAGGCTGCCGTCGCGCGTCACCCGCGCCGCCACGCCGGGATCCAGGGTCACGGTGAGCCGGCCTCCCGTGGCCGTGCGCTCGAACCGCGGCGCGAGGCGCGGCACCGAGGCCGTGCCCATCACGATCAGCCGCGACGCGCGCCGGATGTCGATCGGGCGTTCCAGCAGGGGAGCCAGCACGCGGAGAAAGTCGATGGGCACCAGCCACGTGGCGCCGTCTTTGGTCACGGCCGTGGACAGCGCCACCAGCCGGCCGCCGGCCGAGACGGTCGCCTGTCCGGCCGTCAGCACCACGCGCTGGGCGCGGACCGCGAGGACCACGCCGCCGGTTCGCGCGTCCTCGCGCAGCGGCAATTCGAAGAACCGCGCCACCACGTCGAGGGCGACCATGTCGGTCGTGCCTGTGGCCCGATAGATCGGCAGCGGGCGCGTCCCCTCTGATGAAATGACCAGATACGGCGGCGGTGTCTGCGCGGCCAGTCCGGCCAGCAGCACGCAGACAAGCACCAGGGCCGAGGGAACAAAGCGGTGTGGCAAGACCTCCATGATAACAAGGGGATCCGGCACCGATCAGTTCATAATGACGCGAACGCGAGATGCACGTCTGGTTAACGGTCTTCCTGGGGCTGGTGGTGGTTGGCTTGTTGGTGCAGACGTACCGGCAGTCCATCGCGTGGAAACGGGTGCGGGGGGCGCGGCAGGAAGATCGGTCGCGTCTGCTCGCGCTGTTCGAGGGCAGTCCCCTGCCCACCTGGGTGTTCGACCTGGAGACCCTCCGGTTTCTGAAGGTCAACCAAGCCGCGTTGCGGCAGTACGGCTATACCCGCGCCGAGTTCGGCAATCTCACGCTGCGGGATATCCGCTCCGCGGATCAGTGGCCCGAGCTGGATCGGCTGTTGGCGCTGGGCCCCGTGCCGTTGGTCGCGCAGCGGGTGCGCCATCGCCGCAAGGACGGCACCGAACTGCACGTCGAGATTCACGCCCAGCCGGTGATCTACCGGGGCCGTCCGGCGCGCTTGGCCATCATGGAGGACATCACCGGACGCCAGGCCGCCGAACTGGCCCTGCGTGAGAGCGAAGCGCAGTTCCGGACCATGGCCGACGCGTCTCCCGCCGGCGTGGCGATGACGACGCCCGACGGCGAGTTCCGCTACGTCAACCACGCCGCGCTGCGGATGTTGGGCATGCCGCTCGATCGCGCGGTGGGCATCGGATGGCGGGCGGGGCTCCACCCTGACGACCGCGAACGCTTGTTGTCCGAATGGCACGTCGCGGCGGCGGCCCGCCAGGCGTACACCGGCGCCGGCCGCTTTCTGCACACGGACGGCCGTGTGTTCTGGTGGCGGATGCGCACCTCTCCGATCTGGACCGGCGACGAGTGCCTGGGGCACGTGGCGGTGATCATTGATGAAACGGAACAGCGCAGCGCGGAAGAAGCCCTGCGCGAGAGCGAGGAGCGCTTCCGGCAACTGGCTGAACACATCCCCGCGGTCGTGTACCTCGTGGAGCCGCAGACCGGCAGCATGTTGTTCGTCAGCCCGGCGTACGAGCGTATTTGGGGCCGCACCCGCAGCTCGCTGTATGCGAGCCCGTGGTCGTTCCTCGACGCCGTGCATCCCGACGATCAGGACCGCGTGCGCGCCGCCTACGAGCGGCGGCTCAAGCGCCTGACCGTGGAGTACCGCATCATCCGTCCAGACGGGGACGTGATCTCGATTGAAGACCTGCAGTTTCCCATTCGCCACGCCGACGGCAGCATCTATCTGATCGCCGGCCTCGCGTTTGACATCACCCGGCGGACCCAGCTGGAAACGCAGCTCGTGGAGTCGCAGAAGATGGAGAGCCTGGGCCGGCTGGCCGGCGGGGTGGCGCATGACTTCAACAACCTGTTGACGGTCATCCTGTCCTACGCCGACCTGTTGAAGGAGACGGCGGGCGCCCAGGCCGAGATCGTGCAGGGTCTGGAGGAGATCGAGAACGCCGGCCAGCGCGCCGCCACGCTGACGCGCCAGCTGCTGACCTTCGCGCAGCGGCAGGTGGTGGATCCGCGGGTGCTCGATGTGAACGAGGCGTTGATTGGCCTGAGTCCCGTGATTCGCCACATGGTAGGCGAACGGATCGCCCTCGAGATCCGGCCCCTGGCGCACGTACCGACCGCGCGGCTGGACGCGAATCAGCTCGATCAGGTGGTGATGAACCTGGTGTCCAACGCGTGCGACGCGATGCCTTCTGGAGGCACCCTTCGTGTTGAGGTCGAGACGGTGAGCGGACCCGTGCCCGGAACCGATGTGCCGGCCGGCGAGTTCGTGGCCTTGCGCGTGGTCGATACCGGCACCGGCATTCCTCCGGAGCTGCGCGCGCAGGTGCTTGATCCGTTTTTCACCACCAAACCCAAAGGGCAGGGCACCGGGCTGGGCTTGTCCACGTCGTACGGGATCGTGACGCAATTCGGCGGGTTCATGGATCTGACCTCGCAGGTGGATCGCGGCACCACCGTCACGTGCTACTTTCCGGTGGTGGAAGCCGCCCCCGTCGCCGAACCGGTTGCGGATGCCGGGACTGGCGTGACGGCGGGGACCGAGACAATTCTAGTGGTCGAGGATGAGCCCATGGTGCGTGATGTGGCGCGCACCACGCTGGAGCGCCACGGATACCACGTGATCACCGCCGCCAACGGGATTGAAGGCCTGCGCGTCGTGGCGGAGCGGGGTGACGCGATCGACCTGGTGGTGACCGACATCGTGATGCCGCAGATGGGCGGATGGGAGTTGGCCGAGCGCCTGCACGAGACCCGCCCGGCGCTCAGGGTGCTCTTCACGTCCGGGTACAACGAGGAGATTGCCAACGCGGGCGGGCGCGTGGGCGCCGACATGGCGTTCCTGCCGAAGCCCTATCTGCCCGCGGCGCTGACGCATCGGGTCCGGCAGGTGCTGGATGCCCCGTGGAATGTCTGACACGCCGGGGGCGTGGGCGGGCCGCCGCGTCTGGGTGACGGGCGCCTCGTCGGGGATCGGTGCCGCGTTCGTCCGCGCCCTGGTGCGGGGCGGCGCGCGCGTGGTGGTGTCGGCCCGGCGCGTGGACCGGCTCGAGGCCCTGCGCGACGGCGCGCCCGAGGCGGCCGTGGCGATTGTGCCCCTGGATCAGGATGATCCCTCCGGCGCCGCCGCGGCAGCGCGCGCGGCCGTCGCCGCCTTCGACGGGTTGGACACGGTGATTCTGAACGGCGGCATGAGCCAGCGATCCCTGGCGCTCGACACGTCGCTCGACGTGGATCGCCGGCTCATGACCGTCAATTATCTGGCCACCGTGGCGCTCGCCAAGGCCGTGTTGCCGGCGCTCCTGGCGCAGCCCCGGGCGCACCTCGTCATCATCTCCAGCATCGTCGGGCACGTCGGCACGCCCTATCGGTCCGGCTATGCCGCGTCCAAGCACGCGCTGCACGGCTTCTTTGATTCGTTGCGCGCGGAACTGCCGCCGCGGGTGGCGGTGACCCTTGTGTGCCCCGGGTT
Source organism: Acidobacteriota bacterium (assembly GCA_024653875.1). GTDB lineage: Bacteria > Acidobacteriota > Vicinamibacteria > Vicinamibacterales > SCN-69-37 > SYFT01. Next base: position 711 of record JANLHE010000153.1, on the reverse strand, counting down.
CGTCCGCACGGACGTCTCCATCAACGCGCTCACCGCGGATGGCGCGCCGCTGGGGACGATGGACGAGGCGCAGGCGACGGGCATGGCAGCGGATGCGTTCGTCGCGCGCGCGCTCAAGGCGGTCCTCGCCCGGCGGCGCGAGGTCACCATCGGGGGCCGGGAGCGGTGGGCCATTCCGCTGCAACGCATTGCTCCGGCCCTGATGGCCCGATTGATCAGGCGGGCGAGGGTCAGGTGACATTTCGCCATTTCACTCATTCCCTGAGTGCGAGCAATGAGCGTGAATGCTGAATCGTCGAACGAGTGAATGCCAGGATAAGTCCCGCGATGATGGGAATGGCCGCGAGGTCGAAGAGCCGCGCGTCGATGCCGAAGGCGCGGGTATCCGGTGACGGGTGCAGCAGCACCGTGGCGGCGTTTCCCAGCATCAGCAACAGGCGCAGTTCCGTGGCGCCCACGCGGAACACGCTCATGCGGAACTGGGCCAGGCAATAGGTCGCCAGGTACACTTCGATCATCAGGAGGAAGTAGGCGGCGACGACGCCAAGGGCGAGGAGCGGCGTCAGGTAGCCCGAGAGCGCCATGCCGCCGATGAGGAAGACGGTGCCGGCGGCGTCCACCACGTGGTCGATGTAGAACCCGAAGCGGGGCCGCTGCCGTTGGCGCACCCGCGCGAGCGTGCCGTCCAGGCTGTCGCCGAACCAGTTCACC
>JANLHE010000152.1 GCA_024653875.1 Acidobacteriota bacterium | reverse complement strand
GAGGCCGCGCTCCGCTACGCGAAGGAACGCCGGCAGTTCGGCCAGCCGATTGCCAGCTTCCAGGCGATTCAGTGGAAGCTGGCCGACATGGCCACGCGGATCGAGGCGGCGCGGCTGCTGACCTACCGCGCGGCGTGGCTCAAAGATCAGGGCGTCGTGCGCACGGGGCGCGAATCCTCCATGGCGAAGCTGTACTCCAGCGAAATCGCCGTGCGCGCGGCCGAAGAGTCCGTGCAGATTCACGGCGGCTACGGGTTCACCAAGGACTACCCGGCCGAGAAGTTCTTCCGCGACGTGAAGCTGTGCACCATCGGCGAAGGCACCAGCGAAATTCAGCGCCTGGTGATCGCGCGCCAGCTTCTGGGCAAATGATGCTGCTCTCCGACCGATTGCTGGCCGGTGACCCACGCGCGATTGCGCGCGCGATCTCGCTCATTGAAGACGAGTCGCCGCACGCCGCCGCGCTCGTCGGCCGCATCTATCCGAGCACGGGCCGGGCGTATCTCGTCGGCATCACGGGGCCGCCCGGAGCCGGCAAGAGCACCCTGGTGGATCGGCTCGTCGCGGAACTGCGCCGGTCCGGCAAGACGGTCGGCGTCCTGGCCGTGGACCCCACGAGTCCGTTCAGCGGCGGCGCCATCCTCGGCGATCGCGTGCGCATGCAGGCCCACGCGGAAGACCCCGGCGTGTTCATCCGCAGCATGGCCACGCGCGGCCACCTCGGCGGTCTGGCCCGCACCACCGCTGAAGCCGCCATCGTCCTCGACGCGGCCGGCTACGACACCATCATCATCGAGACCGTCGGCGTCGGGCAGGACGAGGTCGACATCGTCCGCACCGCGGACGTGTCGGTGGTCACGCTGGTGCCCGGCACGGGCGACGAGGTGCAGGCGCTCAAGGCCGGCATCATGGAGATTGCCGACATCTTCGTCGTCAACAAGGCCGACCGTGAAGGCGCGGATCGCACAGCCGCGTCGATCGAGATGATGCTCGCGCTCGACGACGCGATGGGCGAGGGGTGGCGGCCGCCGGTCATGCGCACCGAGGCCACGACCGGACGGGGCGTCAGCGAACTGCTCGCGATGATCGACCGGTTCCGCGAGCAGTCGGTGGACACGCTGGGGGCGCGGCGCCGCGCGCGCGCGGAGTGGCGCCTGCGCGAGATCCTCGGCCGGCGCTTCATGCAGCACCTCGAGGGCCACGTCCTCGCGCCCGGCGAGTTTGGCGAGTGGCTCGACCGCATCTCCGGCCGCGAAATCGACCCCTACGGCGCCGCCGCCGTCGTGATGGAGCGGGCCCTCGGCAAAACGACGTCGGGTGTCTTTGTCGACGAAAAGACGTCGGGTGTCTTTTTCGAGAAAAGCGCAAAAGACTCAGGAAACGTGGCAGTTGGCCCAGGAGTTGCGCTGGGACAGGCGAAAAAGACACCCGACGTCTTTTTGGGGATCGACCACGTCGGGATTGCGGTGGCGGATGTGGACGCGTCGCTGAAGTTCTTCGCCGGCGTGCTGGGGTTGGCGGCGGATGCGCCCCAGGACGTGCAGGGGCAGAACACGCGCGTGCGGTTCGTGGACACGGGCGATGCGAAGCTCGAACTCGTCGAGTCGCTCGCGCCAGGTTCGCCCATCGGCAACTTCATCGAGAAACGCGGGCCCGGATTGCACCACGTGGCGCTGCGGGTGGCCGACATCCACGCGGCGATTGCGACGGTGACGGCTGCCGGCGTGCGGATGATCGACCAGCAGCCGCGCCGCGGCGCCCACGGCTCGCTTATCGCATTCGTGCATCCCGGCGACACGCACGGCGTGCTCGTCGAGTTGAAGCAGCCGCGGGCGAAGGGTGAGGGACGCTGACGTGCGCCTGGGCGATTTCGAGCTGATCTCGCTCTCCGACGGGACGTTCCGTCTCGACGGCGGCGCCATGTTCGGCGTGGTGCCGAAGACGATGTGGCAAAAGCGGACCACGGCGGACGACAAGAACCGGATTCCGCTGGGCCTCAGGCCGCTGCTGGTCCGCACGCCGCGGCACACCGTGCTGATTGATACCGGTATCGGCAACAAGATGCCGCCGAAGCTGGTGGATATCTACGCCATCGACCGCACCCGCAACATCGACCACGCACTGGCGGAGGCGGGCCTGACCGCGGACGACATCACGCACGTCGTGGCCACGCACCTGCATTTCGATCACTTCGGCGGTTCCACTACCCGGGTGGGCGACACCGTGGTGCCGACGTTCAGGAACGCCCGCTATCTCATCCGCCGCGATGAGTGGCACGACGCCACACACCCGCACGACCGGAACCGCGCCAGCTATCTGCCGGATGATTTCCTGCCGCTGGCCGCCGCCGGCGTCATCGACTTCGTGGAGGACGACGGCGAGGTGCTCCCGGGCATCAGCGTGTGGCGCACCGGCGGTCACTGCCTGCAGCACCAGTGGGTGAAGGTGCACTCGGGCGGGCGCACGGCCGCGTTTGTCGCGGACCTGATCCCGACCACCGCGCACCTGGATGCGCCGTGGATCATGGGCTACGACCTGTACCCGATGGACACGTTCTACTACAAGCAGCGCTTCCTGCAGGAAGCCATCGACGGCGAGTACGTCGTGTTCTTTGAGCACGACCCGTCGATTCCAGCCGGCATCATCCGCGAGAAGGATGGCCGCCGGTTTGTCGATTCCCAGTTAGACTAGCGATTCCCCGATTACCAGATGTCGAGATAAGCGATGGCCGATTCACGATTACAGAGTACCGATTTACCCGCTCGGATCGGCATCATCGGCGGCTCCGGCCTGTACGACATGGCCGAGTTGACGGACCGCGAGACCCTCGTGGTCGACACGCCGTTTGGCCCGCCGTCCGGACCCTACGTGCTGGCCACGTTGCGTGGCCGCCGCGTGGCGTTCCTGGCCCGGCACGGCGATGGACACCGGCACACGCCGTCGGAGCTGAACTACCGCGCGAACATCTTCGGATTCAAAGTCCTCGGCGTGGAGTGGCTGCTGTCGGCCAGCGCGGTCGGCAGCCTCCGCGAGGACGTGAAGCCGCTCGACCTGGTGGTCCCCGACCAGTTCTTCGATCGCACCCGCGGCCGGGTTGGCACGTTCTTCGGCGAGGGCGTGGTGGCGCATGTCGCCTTCGCGCACCCGTTCTGCGGCGCCCTCAGCAGCATCATGACCGCCTCGGCGCGCGCGGCGGGCGCGACGGTGCACGAGGGCGGAACGTATGTCTGCATGGAAGGCCCGCAGTTTTCCACGAAGGCCGAGTCGAACTTCTATCGCGCGCAGGGGTGGGACATCATCGGCATGACCAACCTGCAGGAAGCCAAGCTCGCCCGCGAAGCGGAGATCTGCTACAGCACACTGGCGCTGGTGACCGATTACGATTGCTGGCATCCCGACCACGATTCGGTCACCGTCGATCTGATCGTCGCGAACCTGCTGCAGAACGCGAAGACCGCGCAGCAGGTGCTGGCCGCGGCCGTCGCCCAGTTGCCCATCACCCGGTCGTGCGAGTGTGCCCGCGCGCTGGCCACCGCCATCATCACGAGGCCCGAGGCGATGCCAGCGGGCCGCAAGGCCGTCCTTCAACCCATCATCGGAAAGTACCTCTCATGAAGCTCATCGTCACCGGTTCGATCGCGTTCGACTACCTGATGTCGTTTCCCGGCAAGTTCACCGAGCACCTGCTGCCCGAACATTTTTCACGCGTCAGCCTCAGTTTCCTGGTGGACTCGATGGACAAGCGGCGGGGCGGATGCGCACCGAACATCGCGTACACGCTGGCGCTGCTGGGCGAGCGGCCGTACCTGATGGCGACGGCGGGGCAGGACTTCGGCGACTATCGCCGCTGGCTGGACGCCGCCGGCGTGGACACGTCCCTGGTGAAGGAGATCGAGGGCAAGTTCACCGCGTCGTTTTTCTGCAACACGGACGAGGCCAACAACCAGATCGCGTCGTTCTACACGGGCGCGATGGCGCATGCGGCCGAGTTGTCGTTCCGCACGGTGGACCGCCCCGACCTTGTCATCATCTCGCCGAACGATCCGGCGGCGATGGTGCAGTACTCCGACGAGTGCCGCGCGCTGGGCATCCGCTACATGTTCGACCCGGGCCAGCAGTGCGCGCGCATGTCCGGCGACGAACTCCGCGAGGGCATCGTCGGCGCCGCGATGGTGATTTGCAACGACTACGAGTTCGAGCTGATTCGCCAGAAGACCGGCATGAACGAGGCGGACATCCTGGAGAAGTCCGAGGTCCTGATCGTCACCAAAGGGGAGAAGGGGTCCTCGATTCTGGAGCGCGGCAAGCAGACGGATGTGCCTGCGGTGGAACCGACGCGCATTGCGGACCCGACGGGCGTGGGCGACGCCTACCGCGGCGGGTTCATGAAGGGGTTGGCCAAGGCCGCCGGGTATGACGTGTGCGCGCAGTTGGGCAGCGTGGCGGCCACCTACGCGCTTGAGCACCTGGGCGGATCCAGCCACGCGTACTCCCACGCGGAGTTCAAGGAACGGTACGAGGGCCACTTCGGGACCCTGTCGCTGGCGCTCTGATGCTGACCAAGGCGCTGGTGGCCGCGGCGATCGTCTGGCCCCTGGCGGCGGGCGGCGCGGTCTGGCACCGGGCGTCGCACCCGGATGGCCGGCCGGGCCTCGGGGCGACCGTGGTCTATCTGGCTGGCGGCCGCATCTGTCACCAGCGCCCCGAGCGTTCGTTCGCCACGCGCGATGTGCAGTGGCCGGTGTGCGCGAGGTGCAGCGGGCTGTATCTCGCCGCGCCGTTCGGCGCGCTGGCGCTGTTGGCGCGGCGGCGGACGGACTGGAGGGCACGGGCTTCAGCCCGTGCCGCACGCCCCGGGCTGAAGCCCGGGGCCTCCGATTATGGAGCGCACTGGCTTCAGCCCGTGCGACTCCTCGCGCTCGCCGCGATTCCCACCGCGCTGACGCTCCTCTGGGAGTGGGGCGGGATGGGGACACCTTCGAACCTCATCCGGTTCGCCACGGCGCTGCCGCTCGGCGCCGCGGTCATGTGGGTGCTGCTGCAGGTCGCCGGCACCCGCGAGTCGATCGGATAAACTGACGCCGCATGGTTGCGCCACGGAAACCCATCAGCGCGTCGCAGATGCCTGCGCCCACGCGGCCCGGCCTTGCGCTGACGTGCGGGCTGGCGTGGCTGGTTCCCGGCGCGGGGCACATGCTGCAGGGGCAGGCGGGCAAGGCGCTGACCTTCGGCGCCACGCTGCTGCCGATGTTCCTCTTCGGACTGATGTTCGGCGGGCAGCTCTTCCCGTTCCAGGGCACCGAACCGCTGGTGCTCCTGGCCGCGGCCGCCCAATGGATGCTGGGCGCCCCCCGTCTCGTCGCCGGCCTGGCCGGCTACGGCGTGGGCGACGTCGTGGCCGCGTCGTACGAATACGGCAACACGTTCCTCATCGTCTCCGGCCTGCTCAACGTGCTGGTGCTGTTTGACGCCGCCGACGTGGCGCGGGGGCGCAAGTGACCAGCCACCTCGGCTTGATGATCCTGTTTGCGGCCCTGGTGTCGCCCGTGTTTGCCGCGCTGCATCGCGACGACCTCGCCGGCGGCCGGGCGTTCGCCCTGCGTTTGTTCGGGACGCTCGTGGGCGGCGCCCTTGTGCTCAGTTGGGTGCTGTATCTCGTCTTTGGTTGATTCTCACGTGGGTCACCCCTCCGTGCGCGCCCTGTGGAACTGGGGGCCCGCCGTGATCTGGATGGCGGCCACCTTCGTCGTCTCCCACCAGTCCCGCGTGGAGATTCCGTTCGGGGCGCCTGACTACATCGGGCACGGCGTGAGCTACGCGGTGCTGGGCGCCCTGCTGATGCGGGCGCTCGCCGGCGGGAGGCTGAAGGGCCTGCGCGCAGCGCTCATC
>JANLHE010000151.1 GCA_024653875.1 Acidobacteriota bacterium | reverse complement strand
ACCAGGAACCCACAAAGCACGACCCAGATTTGGCGCATACCCCGAGCCTATCAGGAACATGCGCCTCCTCTGCGTCGTATCTGTCCGGGGCGGTACAATACGTGGCTACCTCGCCCGGCGATACCCTCCAAGGAGACCGCACCCATGTCAGACGCCACCCCGACCGCGACGATGCCCGCCCCGTCCAGCCCTGAGTCAGCCCCGATCCCCGGCCTCCTGTCGCGGGCGATCGGCATCATCACCGCTCCAGGCGCGATGTACGTGCACGTGGTCCGCTCGCCGAAGGTGGCGGGCATGATGTTCATTGTCGCCGTGCTGCAGGGCCTCGCGCTCGGCGTGCCCCAGTTCACCGATCGCGGCCGCGCGGCCGCGCTCGAGATGCAGGTGGAGATGGTTGAGAACTTCGGCGGGACGGTCACCGACGAGGTGTATCAGCAGATGGAACAGCGCTCGCGTAATTCCAATCTCGGCGCGTACTCCGCGATCGTGACGCAGCTCGTGGGCGTGCCGTTTGGCGCCCTGGTGTTGACCGTGATCCTGTGGGGCGTGTTCAACACGATTATGGGCGGCACCGCGACGTTCAAACAGGTGATGGCGGTGCTCGTGCACTCGCAGATCATCTCGGCGCTGGGCACCGTGTTTTCCGCGCCCATCATGTATGCCCGCGGCGTGATGCAGGCCGGAAGCGTGGCGAATCTCGGCGCGGCGTTTCCCATGCTTGACGAGTCGAGCTTTGCCGCCAAGGCGCTGGGCGCGGTGGACCTGTTCCTGATCTGGTGGGTCATCGTCCTGTCGATCGGCCTGGCCACCCTGTTCAAGAGAAAGGCCGCCAGCATCGCCACTGGCCTGTTCGTTGTCTACGGCATCGTCGCGCTCGCGATCGCTTACTTCACTGCAAGGTAACTAATGAACCGCAAAAAGCTCCTGATCGGCCTGCTGATCGTCGTTGTCCTCGGCGCCATCGCGTACGCCAACCTGAACTTCTCGCGTGCGACCGGCGTGGAAGTGAACACCGAGAAGATTGCCCTGCGCGACCTGGAAGCGATCGTGTCCGCCAGCGGCAAGATTCGTCCGCAGCAGTCGGTCAACATCAGCGCGGAAACCATGGGCAAGGTCGTCGGGCTGGCGGTCAACGAGGGCGACATCGTGACCAAGGGCCAGTTCCTGCTGCAGATCGATCCGCGGAACCTGCAGACGCAGGTCAACAGCCGCGAAGCGAGCCTCGCCGCCGCCCGCTCGCAGCTGATTGAAACCCGGGCGAGCATCGACAACGCGCGCACGAATCTGCGCCAGGCCCAGGAGAACCTGGCGCGCCAGCAGGAGCTGTTCAAGGCCGGCCTCACGCCGCGCGAGACGCTCGACCGCGCCGAGAACGACGTGAAACTGCGGGCGTCGGACCTCAGTCAGCGCGAACAGTCCCTCACGACGCAGGAGACGCGCATCAAGCAGGACGAGGCCGCGCTCGAGAACGCGGAGTACGACCTCAACAAGGTCCGCCTGGTCTCCCCGATCAACGGCATCGTGACCCGCCGCAACATCGAAGAAGGTGAAACGGTGGTGGTCGGCACCATGAATAACGCCGGCACGGTGCTGCTCACCATCGCGGACCTGTCGGTCATCGAAACCGAAGTCGAAGTGGATGAAACGGACATTCCGTTCATCAAACTCGGCCAGCCGGCGAAGGTGACGATCGACGCGTTCCCCGACAAGACGTTTCCCGGACGCGTGACCGAGGTGGGCAACAGCGCCATCCAGACCACCGGCGCGGCCACGACGCGCGCGACGAACTTCAAGGTCGTCGTGGTGCTCGAGGGCGAGGTGCCCGACGTGCGCCCCGGCTTCACGTGCACCGCCGTGATCACGACGGCGACGCGCCAGAAGGCCATCTCGATTCCCATTCAGGCCACGACCGTGCGCGAGATGGTGCTCAACGCGGACGGCAGCCTGTTCCGCGCGCCGGCGCCGCCCAAGGATCAGCCCGCGGCGCGCCGCGTCACCACGCCCACGGAACTGCAGCCCGGCCAGACCCGCAAGGAGATCGAAGGCGCCTTCGTCATCGTTGACGGGCGCGCGGTGTTCACGAAGATCAAGGCGGGAATTGCCGGCGACAAGTACTTCGAGGTCCTGGAGGGCCTGAAGGAGGGCGACGCGGTCATCACCGGACCGTTCGCCTCGGTCCGCACACTCAAGGACGGCGACCTGGTGAAGGTGTCGGCCGCAACGATCGGGACGGGCACCACCGCCGCTGGCGCGTCGGTCGTGGTCCGGTAAACGTGGGCCAGTTTCTTGAGGCCGCCAGCATCGCCCTGCAGGCGATCTGGTCCAACAAGCTCCGGTCGTTCCTGACCGTGCTCGGCAACATCGTGGCCGTGACGTCGATCATTGCCGTGGTGTCGCTGGTCCAGGGGTTGAATGCGTCGGTGTCCGATTCGATCACGTCGCAGGTCGGCGCGGATACCTTCATGGTGCGGCGCACCGGGCCCACGCGGACCGAAGAGGAACAGCTGCGCGCGGCCGGCAATCCCCGCGTGACCCTCGACGACGCGGCGGCGATCCGGGCGGCCAGTCCCCGTATCCAGCTCGTGATGGCGTCGGCACAGGCCAGCGGCGAAGCCAAGTCGCGCCGCGAGACGCTGGAATCGCTGAACATCCGCGGGGTGACCCGCGAGTACTCGCTGCTCCCGACGACCGACATCGAGTACGGCCGCACCATCTCCATGTCCGAGTTCGACAGCCGCCGCAACATCGCCATCCTCGGCTGGGATGCCGCGGACCGGCTGTTCGGCGCCCTCGATCCGATCGACAAGGAGATATCCCTGGCCGGCATCCGCTTCCGCGTGGTGGGTGTCCACAAGAAGAAGGGCGCGGTGTTCGGCCAGTCGCAGGATGAATACGCCGTGATCCCGTTGGGCGCGTTCCAGCGGATGTTCGGCACCCGCCAGTCGCTGGCGCTGACCGTCCTGCCGACCGACCCCAGCGTGGTCCGGGCGGCGATGGACGACACGACGCTGGCGCTGCGCATCGAGCGGCGGCTGCGGCCGATCGAGCCGGACAACTTCGGCGTTGTCAACTCGGGGACGTTCCTGGAACTCTATGACCAGGTGACCTCGGGCGTGTTCGCCATTCTCATTGGTGTCGTGAGCCTCTCGCTCGTGGTCGGCGGCATCGTCATCATGAACATCATGTTGATGGTGGTCAGCGAGCGCACGCGCGAGATCGGCTTGCGCAAGTCGCTGGGCGCGCGGCGGCGCGACATCCTGTGGCAGATCCTGACCGAGTCCATCACGCTGTCGACGTTCGGCGGCATGGTCGGCACGACGCTCGGATTCCTGGTGGCGTTTATCATCAGCAAGGTCACGCCCCTGCCGGCCGTCGTGGAGGTGTGGTCGGTGATGCTCGGCATTTCAGTCACGGCGTTTGTCGGCCTGTTCTTCGGCCTGTACCCGGCGATGCGCGCGGCGTCGCTCGACCCGATTGAAGCCCTGCGGAAGGAATAAGGAAGCACCATGCGCTGGGGACTGTTCAACGAAATCTTCGTCATGTCCGTCGACACGCTGCGGACCAACAAGATGCGATCCAGCCTGACGGTGCTCGGCATTGTCATCGGCATCACTTCGATCGTCGGGATGACGTCGCTCATTCGCGGCTTTGACCAGTCGTTGCGGGATTCGATCGCAGCGCTGGGGCCGGACACGATCACGGTGGCGAAGTTCTCCGCAGTCAGTATGGCGGCCGGCAGTGACTTCCAGGACCTGCTCATGCGCCCGAACATGACGCCCGGCGACGCCGACGCGATTCAGCGCGAGGCGCCCTCGATTGCCATTGTGGACGTCACGCTTGGTGACGGCGGGCCTCCCACAATGGAGCGCGTGTACTACCGCAATCTGAAGACCAAGCAGATCAGCGTCGTTGGCACCACGGAGCGATGGCCCGACGTGGTCAGGGTTCCGCTGGCCTCGGGCCGGTTCTTCACCAGCGGAGAAGTGGACCGCCGCCGCGCGGTGGTGGTGCTGGGCCAGACGCCGGTTGAGGCCCTCTTCCCGAACACGGATGCGATCGGCAAGATCGTGCGCATCGGCCTTACCGAATACGAGGTCGTCGGCGTCGCTGACAAACGACCCAGCCCGGGCGGATTCGATTTCGGGGTGGACGACTTCGTTGTCATTCCACAGACCACGTACCAGAAGCAGTTCGGCCTCCGCGCGTACCAGATGGGGCGCGGCGAGATGCGCAGCATCCTGATCTCTGCCGTCCCGCGTGAGGGCGTGGATCGCGCCGTCGCCATGCGCGAAGTTGAGCAGGTCATGCGCACCCGCCACGGTCTTCGACTCGACGAACCGAACGACTTCGACCTTGTCACGGCTGACGCGGTGCTCGAGTTGTGGGATCAGATCAGCCAGGCGACGTTCCTGGCGCTGGTCGTCATCTCGTCCATCGCCCTCATGGTCGGCGGCATCGGTGTCATGAGCATCATGACCATCACCGTCACGGAACGGACGCGCGAAATCGGCGTCCGGAAAGCCCTGGGGGCCCGCCGCGTGGAGGTCCTCTGGCAGTTCCTGCTCGAGGCGATCTTCCTGACCTC
>JANLHE010000150.1 GCA_024653875.1 Acidobacteriota bacterium | reverse complement strand
TTCTATCCGAAGGACGACACGCCGGGCTGCACGACTGAATCGTGTGACTTCCAGTCGCGGCTGCCGAAGTTCGGGAAGGCGGGCGATGCGGTCGTGCTGGGCGTGAGCATCCTCGACGAGAAGAGCAAGGCCAAGTTCGCGAACAAGCATGGTCTGACATTCCCGCTGCTGGCGGACGCCGACCATGAGGTAGCCGAGAAGTACGGCGTCTGGCAGGAGAAGATGCGCTACGGCCGCAAGTACATGGGCATCGTGCGCACGACGTACTTGATCGATGCCGCGGGCAAGGTCGCGAAGCGCTGGGACAAGGTCAGCGTCGAGGGCCATGCCGACGACGTGCTGGCGGCGGTCAAGGCGGCGTCAGGGCGGTAAGGGCCCGTCGCCGGCACCAGCCTCAACCGCGGATTTTCCCGGCTCGAGTCGTTGCGGACGACTGCGGCCGGGGCGCTGAAAATTCCCCACCAGGCGGGAACCCCCGCCCGCGAACGCCATTCCCACGGCTCGAACCTGAACCTCGGGGATGGTATCTGAATTGCACCAAACACATCGACTCTCCGAGAGGTAGTCCGATCTGGAGGCGTGTGTATGTTCGGTCGCCGGCGCCACTACGACCATGTTCTTCGCGTGCTGGGGCTCTTTGGAATGGGGTTCGCCCTGTTCCTGCTGGCCCGCTATTTCATGATTCCGGGCGACTTCGGGGTCTACGGTTTCTACCGGGCGGGCGCCCTGGATGATGTGAAGGCGCAGGCGCCGCTGCATGCCGGCGAGGCGCTCTGTCTCGACTGCCATTCGGATGTCGGCGATCTGCGCAAAGAGGCCCGCCACGCGAAGGTCCGTTGCGAGTCGTGCCACGGCCCGCTGGCGACGCACGCGTCCGGAGACGTCACCGCCAAGCCCGTTGCCCTCAATCCGCGCCGGCTCTGCATCCAGTGCCACACGACACAGATCGGCCTGCCGGCCAACTTCCCGAACGTGGTTCCGGACGAGCACGCGGGCGACCTGCCGTGCACGGACTGTCACCAACCCCATCGTCCGAAGATCAGCTAGGAGCGCATCGCCATGGATCAGACCCGACGCGCTTTTCTCGAGAAAGCCGGCATTTACATCTTCCTGACCGGAGCGGCGTCAGTCGCCTGGGAGTACGTCGAGGCCCGCACGCCGCAGTTGGCGCCCAACTACAAGGACACCGACCACTGGTGGGGCATGATCATCGACGTTGAGAAGTGCATCGGCTGTGGCAGTTGCGTGCGGGCGTGCAAGGCCGAGAACAACGTGCCGACGGACGAAGATGGCCGCTTCCGCACCTGGGTGGAACGTTACAGAGTCGATCCGCTGAATGCCGATCACCCGGACGTGGCGTCGCCCAACGGCGGCTACGATGGGTTCACCGCCCTTGACCAGGCCGGCGACGGCGTCAAGGTCTTCTTTGTGCCGAAGCTCTGCAACCACTGCGCGGACGCGCCCTGCGTGCAGGTGTGCCCGGTCGGTGCGACGTTTGAGAGTCCGGACGGCGTAGTCCTCGTGGACAAAGACCGGTGCCTGGGCTGCCGCTACTGCGTCCAGGCCTGCCCGTACGGCAGCCGCTACATCGATTCCCGGACGCACACCGCGGACAAGTGCACGCTGTGCTACCACCGGATCACCAAGGGTCTCACCACCGCCTGCTGCGAAGTGTGCCCCACGGGAACGCGCCAACTGGTCGACCTCAAGAACCCCAATGACCCCGTTCATGAGTTCATGCGGACACACAAGATCCACGTCCTCAAGCCACAAATGGCCACCGGCGCGAAGGTCTACTACAACGGTCTCGATGGCGCGGTAAGGTAAAGGACTCGAACATGCCAGGCGTCGAAGGGTACATCTACCCGAACGAAGTCGAGCTCCAATGGAGCATCCTCATCGTTCTCTATCCGTATCTCACCGGACTGGTGGCGGGCGCCTTCATCCTCGCGTCCCTCGAACGCGTCTTCAATGTGAAGGCGCTGAAGCCGACGTACCGCCTGGCGCTTCTCACGGCGCTCGCGTTTCTCATTGTCGCGCCGCTGCCCCTGCAGATGCACCTGGGCCATCCGGAGCGGTCCTACGAGATGTACCTGACGCCGCATACCGAATCCGCCATGGCGATGTTCGGCTTTGTGTATCTCTGGTATCTCATGGTGGTTCTGGTGCTCGAAATCTGGTTCGACTACCGCAAGGAACTCGTGCTGACCTGGCGCGCCAGCACCGGCTGGACCAAGCGGCTGTACGGCGCGTTGTCGCTGTGGTCTGGCGACATCAGTCCCGCCGCGCTGCAACTTGACGACAAGCTCGGACGGATCATCACCGTCATCGGTATCCCGTCGGCGTTCCTACTCCATGGATACGTGGGGTTCATCTTCGGATCGATCAAGGCCAATCCGTGGTGGTCGACGCCGTTGATGCCGGTCGTCTTCCTGTTCTCCGCGATCGTCTCCGGCGTGGCGGCCGTCATGCTGGTCTACATGGCGCTCGCGACGATCCGGAAGATCCCCATCGACATGAAGTGCGTCGACACCGTGGCGAAGTATCTGCTCTACGCCTTCCTGGTCGACTTCTCGCTCGAACTGCTCGACCTGATTCACCGGCTGTACGAGGCCGACGAGTCGTTCCGCGCCCTGGACTTCATGGTGAAGACGCGGCTGTTCACGTCGCAGATCATCGTGCAGATCCTGCTGGGGACGTTCGTGCCGATCCTGTTGCTGGCGCTGGTGCAGTTCAAGCGATTCTCCGATCCCGTCAGGCGCCTGATCTACTCGGTCAGCGGCGTCCTCACGCTCATCGGCATCTTCGCGATGCGCTGGAACGTGGTCATCGGCGGCCAGTTGTTCTCGAAGAGCTTCCTTGGATACACGACCTATAAGCTCGAATTCGCCACGCGGGAAGGCGCGTTGTCCGCGATCATCTTCATGATCGCGCCGCTTGTCATCCTCGCCGTGCTCATTCGCATCTTCCCGCCATGGCCGGCGCAGGAGGACGCCAGCGGCCGGTGACGGATCCGCCCCCCGGCGCGGATGCCCGGCTCCGGGACCTGGAAGCAGCGGTCGCGCGGCTCTCGGTCCGGCTTGACGCGCTTGAGCGTGGCGCCGTCCTGCCCGCGTCCGACACGCCGGCGCCCGATGGAATCCCGGTCCCACCCGTCCTAACCGACGCCGACCGCCTCGCGCCCGGCTGGCTGTCACTCGTTGGACGCACGTGCATCGTGCTCGGCGGCGCGTTCCTCTTGCGGGCCCTGACCCAGTCCGGGCAACTCCCCGAGATGGGCGGCGTCTGGCTGGGATTCGCGTACGCGGCGTTCTGGCTGGTGTTGGCCGGCCGCGCGCCGGGCCGAAGCGGCTTCTTTCACGGACTTTCGGCGATGCTCGTCGCGCTGCCTCTGGTGGTGGAGGCGGCCTTGACGTTCCACGTATTGGCGGCCGGCTCGAGCGCGGCCGTCCTGGCCGTCATAGCCGTCGCCTCGCTCGGCGTCGCCTGGCGCCGCCGCCAGGGCACGTTCGCGATGCTCGCCACGCTCGGCACGATCGCCGTGACCGTCGCGCTGTCGTTCGGCCTGGGCACGCTGCTGCCATCCGTGCTCGTGTTGCTGGTCCTTGGCGCCCTGACGCTGTGGGTCGGGTACGCGCGGCACTGGGCCTGGTTGGCGTGGCCGGGTGCCGCCGCCGCCAACCTCGCGATCCTTCTGCTCGCCATTCGCGCCAGCGTCCAGCCGCCCCGAGAGGGACCGGTGGCCGTCCAGGCCGCGCATGCGCTGTTCCTGGTCGTGTACCTCGGGTCGTTCCTGATTCGCATCGTGCTGCACGAGCGCAATCTCCGGTCGTTTGAAGTGGCGCAAACGGCCGCGGCCCTCGCCATCGGCCTGGCGGGCGCCACGGCGATCTCCCACGCCAACGGCCTGGGCGTGAGCGTCATCGCCTTCCCCTGTCTGGTCGGGGCCGGGATCTTCTACGTGCAGACGTTTGCCCGTGTCGCGCCCAGGCGCGGCTTCGGGCCGGAGTTCTACTACGTCGGCACGACGGCGCTGGCGCTCACGCTCGTCGGTCTCAGCCTGCTCTTTCCCTATCCCGCGCGGCCGACGGCCGTGGCCGTGGGCGCGCTCATGGCCAGCCTGGTGGCGTGGCGATTCAGCCGTCCGATGCTGGCCCTTCAAGGAGCGATTGCGGCCGTCGTGGCGTCCGCGCAGAGCGGCCTCGTGACGCTGACCGGCGTCGTGTGGCTCACGCACCCCCAACCCTGGCCGCAGGCGGCCCTGCCGATCTGGATCGTCCTGGCCGCGGTCTCGGTGGCCCTGCTTCTGCCGCCCGTCGTGCACAAGGACGAGCCGCCAATCCTGGCGTCCATCGCGCGGGTGGCGCTCTCGATTGTCCTTGTCGCCGGAGCGGGCAGCCTCATCGTCATCGGACTCGGACGGATCGTGTCCGCCGCGGCGGATCCTGGCGTGGCCGCCACGATGAAGACCGTGATTCTGACGGTGGCGGCCGTGGGACTGGCCTATCTGGGCCGACTACCGCGGTTCGTGGAGTGCCGATGGCTGGCGTACGGCGTCCTCGCCGCTGGCGCCATGAAGTTCCTGCTCCAGGACATGCGGACGTCACGTCCCTCGACGCTCTTCATCGCCATCGCGATGTACGGCGCGGCGCTGATCTTCGTGCCGCGCATCTCGAAGGCGCGCTGATCGGCTACTGGCGCTCGCGCAGTTTCCGGTACAGGTTGCGTTCGCTGATGCCGAGAATTCCGGCGGCCTGCCCGCGGTGGTTGTTCGTGGCCCGCAGCACCAGGTCGATGTGCGCCCGCTCGAGTTCCTCCAGGGTTGGCAGCGCCTGTCCGCTCGGGGCGGCCGCGCTGGCCCCGGCGGTGCGGCGCACGGCCGCCGGCAGATGCTCCGGCAGGATGTCCGGTCCCCCGCACACGATCATCGCGGCTTCGATGGCGTGCCGCAGTTCGCGCACGTTCCCCGGCCAGTCGTGCGCACGCAGCCGGTCGAGCGCCGCCGCGCCGATGCGCTTGCTGGAGCCGAACCGTTCGTTCAGCAGGCCCACGAAGTGCGCCACGAGCAGGTCGATGTCCGTGGGCCGCTCCCGCAGTGCCGGCAACTGAATCGTGATGGTGCTCAAGCGGTAATACAGGTCCTCGCGGAACAGCCCCTGACGCACCATCGCGTCCAGATCCCGGTTCGTGGCGGCGAGCACGCGCACGTTCACCTTGATCTCCGTCGTCGACCCCACCCGGCGGAACGTGGATGTATCGAGCACCCGCAGCAGCTTGACCTGGGTGGCCAGGCTCACCTCGCCGATTTCGTCGAGAAGCACGGTGCCGCCGTCGGCCACCTCGAACAGCCCCGGCTTTGCCCGATCGGCGCCGGTGAACGCTCCGCGCTCGTGGCCGAACAACTCGCTTTGCAGCAAGGTCTCCTGCAGCGCCGCGCATTCCACGACGACAAACGGCCGCTGCCGGCGTTGGCTGCGCGCGTGGATGAGCTTGGCGACCATCTCCTTGCCGGTTCCCGTCTCGCCGGTGATGAGGACGGTGGAGTCGGTCGGGGCCACCCGCGTGACCAGGTCAAGGACCTGATTGAACGCGGGACTCGTGCCGACGAACGCGCTGCCCAGATCGGGCGGCGTCAGGCCGCGCTCGAGCAGGCTCGCCCGCTTGCGCAGGGCCTGGCGCTCCTGCGCGCGCTGGATGCGCACTTCCAGTTCATCGAGCGGGCAGGGTTTGGAGAGGTAGTCGAACGCGCCCATCCGGATGGCCTCGATGGCCGTGTCGATGGTCCCGTGCCCCGTGAGCATGATCACGTCACTGGCGGGCAGCTGCTCGCGGATGGCCTTGAGCACATCGAGGCCGCTCATGTCGGGCAACTGCAGATCAAGGAGGACGACGTCCGGCTGGTTCGATGTGAGCGCGGCCAGCGCCTCGGCGCCCGATCCCGCCAGAATGACCTCGTACTCCGCGCGCCGCAGTTCGTTGGCCAGCGCGCGCCGGTACGCCGGATCATCGTCGACGAGCAGGATGAGGGCGGGCGGCTTCACGCGCTCTCGCCTAGTTCCATGCGCGCCGCGGAAGGCAGGACGACGTCGAACGTCGATCCGCCGCCCGGCGTGCTCGTGACCGTGATGTCGCCGCCCCAGTGGCGGACGAAGTTGAGCGAGAGGAACAGTCCGAGACCCGTGCCGCCGGGCCGCAGGCTGAAGAACGGCTCGAAGATGCGCTTCTGATGCTCCGGCGCGATGCCGCACCCGCGATCGATCACCCGCACGCGTACCTGCTCGGCCACGTCAATCCGCAGCGTCACCACGCCGCCGGCCGGGCTGGCCTGCACGGCGTTCAGCGCGAGGTTGATCAGGACATGCTGCAGTTCCGCGTCGGAGGCGCGGACGTGGATGTCGGCGGCGCCTGAGGCGATCTCAATCTTCACCGAGTGCGCCCGCGCCGTGGGTTCGATGAGGCGCGCCACGTCGGCCACCGTCGCGCGCAGGTTCACCAAATCGTCGGACGCCGCCTGGCCGCGCGACAGACGCAGGAAGTGCTGCGTGATGCCGCGGCACCGCAGGATCTGCTCGCGCGCAAGGCCGGCGTTGTCCTCGATGCGCGACCGATCGAGCGGCCGTCCATCGGCCGCCAGCGTGTCCCGCAGGATGCCCTCCACGCACGTCAGCGTCGTCGCGAGCGGCGTGTTTAACTCGTGCGAGAACCCCGATGCCAGCATGCCCAGCGATGCCAGCCGGTGCGATTCCGACAGACGCGCCTCGGCGGCGCGGCGTTCCGTGATGTCGCGCCAGACCTCGACCACGTAGGCCGGCGTTCCGGTCGGGCCCATGATCGGCGACGCGTGTACTTCCTCGCACCGCGTGGTGCCGTCCACGCCCTGGCGCTCGCAGATGCGCACCTGCCGTTCGTACGACCGCAGGCAGGCGGTGGTGGGGCAGTCCGTGGCGGTACAGATCGTCCCGGCGAGACTGCCGCACGCGCACCCGACCGCCGCCTCCCGGGCCGTCCCCAATCGCGCGAGGAACGCGTCGTTCGCCGCGATGACCCGGCGCTCGGGATCGAGCACGACGATCCCGTCGTCGATGCTGTTGATGATCGTCTCGAGACGGCGCTGCTGGCCGTTGACCTGATCGAGCAGGCCCGTCATCGAATCGGCCATCGTGTTGAACTCACGCGCGAGCCACGAGATCGTGTCGGAGCCGTCCGACGGCACGCGCCGCGCGAGATCGCCCTGCGCGATCATGCGGGCCGTGGTCTCGAACCGCCTGAGGCGCCGCAGGAGCACGACCCGGACGACGAGGGCGATTCCCGCGATCAGCAACAGCGCGATCGCGCCGGTGCCGGCGACGAGCGCCCGCAGGTCCCGGTCCATGCCCGCCATGATGGTCGCCGTCTTGACGTCGAAAATCAGGATGCCGTTGCTGGCATGGTTTCGATCGTGGCACGCCTGGCACGCGGGCTTGTTGCGTACGGGAATCACCGTCCGCAGCATCGCGCCGCCGTCGACCTCGATCACGCGGCTCGACCCGCGCTGGGCCGGGGGAAACCTGTGGCACGCCTGGCACGTGGGCGAATCAAGCGAGAGCGCGACGTCCGGCGGTCCCGGCGTGCTGGCGTACTTCACGGTCCCCAACCGGTCGAGCAGCATCACGCTCTCGACTTGCGGCTGGCTGCCGAACGTCTCGATCATCCTGCCGATCAGGCTCCGGTCGTTCTCGATCATCTGGTGTTCGAGCGCAGCCAGGATCAACTCGCCTTGCGCGAGGGCCGTTCCCTGTGCCGCCGCGAGGAGCGTGCGGGAGTGCCGGACCGAGTAGAGGTACGCGCCCGCGGCGGTGGCCGCAGTCACGGCGACCGTGATGCCCACGGCCAGGCCGACCGTGGTGCTCGTCAAGCGTGGAACCCAGCGGCGCACGTGCATCCAGAATCCTGGGGGCATACTGACACAGTAACGACACGTGACGAAACGTCAGGTGGGCGCCTGCCATTCAGTCAGACGGCGGGGTCGCCGCCGCGCCTGACCCGCGGAATCCC
>JANLHE010000148.1 GCA_024653875.1 Acidobacteriota bacterium | reverse complement strand
GCCCTTGTGCCGATGATGTCCGGCCGCGGGCTGGGACATACCGGCGGCACCCTCGACAAGCTGGCGGCCATTCCCGGGTTTCGCACCGATCTGTCCGTGCCCCAGATGCGCAAGGCGCTGGCCGAGACCGGGTGCGTGCTGATCCGCCAGACGGCGGACGTGGCGCCGGCCGACCGGCGGATGTACGCGCTTCGCGACGCGACCGGCACCGTCGAGAGCATCCCCCTGATTGCGTCGTCCATCCTGAGCAAGAAGGTGACCGAAGGCATTGGCGCGCTGGTGCTCGACGTGAAGGTCGGCAGCGGCGGGTTCATGGCGGATCTCGCGCACGCCAGGGGGCTGGCCACCTGGCTGGTGGGAATCGCGGAACGCAACGGCCTGCGGACCGAGGCCCTGCTCACGCGCATGGACACGCCGCTCGGTCGCCGGGTGGGGAACGCCAGCGAAGTGCTGGAGTCCATCCAGACGCTGCGAGGCGAGGGACCGGCCGATCTGGAATCGCTCTCGGTGACATTGGCCGCGGGCATGCTGGTACTGGCCGGCGTGGCGCCGTCAGCCGACGCCGAGGGCCTGGTGTGGGAGGCCCTGCGCAGCGGGCGCGGCCTCGAGAAGTTCGGGCAAATCATTGCCGCGCAGGGCGGCAATCCCCGTGTGATTGACGATCCATCGCTGTTGCCGCTCGCCGACCGCGACGCCGTGGTGCGCGCCACGCGGACCGGCGTGGTGACGGCGATTGACGCCGGCTGCGTCGGCCGTGCCGCCGTCGTGCTGGGCGCCGGACGGGATCACGTGGACGCCATCGTTGACCCTGGCGTCGGCATCGATCTACTGGTGGACGAAGGCACCCCGGTGGTGGAGGGGGATGCGATCCTCCGCGTGTATTACCGTGACACGGCGCGCCTTGAGGGCGCGCTGCAGCGGTTGCGGGATGCCGTGGTGATTGGCGATGTCCCGCCGATGCCCCGTCCCCTGGTGATTGAGTGCATCGACCGGGAGACCGCCGGTGTGGCGGCCCTGTAACTGACGGAAGGCCTATGACCCCAACACCTGTGTCTTCGAATCGCGCGCCGCGCCTGATGGCCGGCGCCGCCGCGCTCCTGCTGGGCGTCCTGGTCGTGCTGCTGGCTGACTCGTTGTCCACCACGGTCCGCGGCGCCCTGGGGATCGTGGTCTTCATCCTCATCATTGCCGCCTTCTCCACGAACCTGCGCGCGGTGAACTGGCGCACCGTGGGCTGGGGCATCGCGCTGCAGTGGCTGTTCGCGCTGTTCATCCTCAAGCTCGACATCAACGGCTGGCGGCCGGGTTACGACCTGTTCGCGGCGATCTCCGGCATCGTGAAGCGCTTCCTGGACTTCACCAATGCCGGGTCGAGGTTCGTGTTCGGCGATCTGGCCAACGGCGAAGCGCTCGGGCGAGTGCTGCCGAACGGATTCGTCTTCGCCTTCACGGCGCTGCCGACGATTATCTTTGTTTCGTCATTTTTCACCGTCCTGTACTACTTCGGCGTGCTGCAGTTCATCGTGCGGCTCGCGGCGCGCGCGATGATGTATCTCATGCGCACCAGCGGCGCGGAGACGCTGTCGGCCGCGGCGAACGTCTTCATGGGCCAGACCGAGGCGCCCATCATCGTCAAGCCGTACGTGCCAAGGATGACGCAGTCGGAGTTGCTGGCGATGATGATCGGCGGCATGGCGACCATTTCGGGCGGCGTCATGGCCGTCTACATCACGCTCGGCGCCGATCCGGTGGCCATTCTCACGACCAGTGTCATGGCGGCGCCATGCGGCATGTACATCGCGAAGATCCTGCTGCCCGAGACCGAGGTGCCCGAGACACTTGGCACCGCGAACACGGCCGTCGAAAAACTGCACGTCAACGTCGTGGACGCGGCTGCCGCGGGCGCGTCGGACGGCACCACGCTGGCGATTAACGTCGCCGCCATGCTGATTGCCTTCCTCGCGTTCATCGCGATGTTCGATTACATGCTGGGCGCCGCGTGGCCGGGGCTCACGCTGGCCGTGATCTTCGCGAAGGTGTTTGCGCCGGCGGCCATTCTCATGGGCGTGCCGATGGCCGACGTCGGCGGCGTGGCGGACCTGCTGGGCACCAAGCTCGTGGCCAATGAGTTTGTCGCCTACGTGAAGCTCACCACGGTGTATCGCGATGTCCTGAGCCCGCAGGCGTATGTGCTCGCCACGTATGCGCTCACCGGGTTCGCCAACTTCGCGTCGATCGGCATTCTGCTGGGGGGCATCGGCGCCATGGCGCCGTCCCGCCGCGGCGATCTCGCGAGGCTCGGCGGCCGCGCGCTGCTCGGCGGATTCCTGGCGACGATGATCAACGCCGCGATCGCGTCCATGCTGATGTAGGCGGAGACTCCCATGCTGCACTACGACCACATCGACCAGGCCTCCGGCTTCCTGCGCAAGGCCCTGGACCCCGTGCCCGACGTGGCGGTGGTCCTCGGATCGGGCCTTGGCGATTTTGCCGAGGGGCTGGCGGACCCGAAGGTGCTGGCGTACGCCCAGATTCCGAACTGGCCCGTGTCAAGCGTGGTGGGGCACGCCGGGCGGCTGGTCGCCGGCCGCGTGGGTGGGCGCCGTGTCATCGCGCTCTCGGGGCGCGCGCACTTCTACGAGGGGCACACGATGGACGCGGTGACCTTCGCGACGCGCGTGCTCGGGCACCTCGGCGTGAAGACCCTGATCCTCACCAACGCCGCGGGTGGCATCAACACGCGCTTTTCGTCCGGCGTCCTGATGCTCATCGACGACCACATCAACTTCATGGGCATCAACCCGCTCGTGGGCACGAACGAGGACCGGTTCGGCGTCCGGTTCCCGGACATGTCCGAGGTCTATTCGGCCCGTCTGCGCGGCCTGGTGGCTGACGTCGCGCAGGGGATTGGCCTGCCGCTCGAGCATGGCGTCTATGTGGGGCTGGACGGTCCCAGCTACGAAACGCCCGCGGAGATTCGCGCCTTCCGCATGCTCGGCGCCGACGCGGTGGGGATGTCCACCGTGCCCGAGGCCATCGTGGCGCGCCACATGCGGATCGACGTGCTCGGTATCTCCTGCATCACGAACATGGCTGCGGGCGTGTTGCCGCAGCCGCTGGTGCATGACGAGGTCATGGAAACCGCGCGCCGCGTGCGCGGCGGGTTCATCGCGCTGCTGGAGGGCATCATTGGACGCCTCTGAACGCCCGGCAGGCACGGCGGAACTGGTGGAGGCTGCCCGTGCGGCGCGGGACCGTGCAATCGCCCCGTACTCGAAGTTCCGCGTCGGCGCGGCCCTCCTGACGGCGGACGGTCACGTCATCGTGGCCGGCAACATTGAAAACGCCTCGTACGGCCTGACGACGTGCGCCGAACGCGTGGCGCTGCTCAAGGCCCTGTCCGACGGTCACCGCACGTTCTCGATGATCGCGGTGGTTGCCGACACGGCGGCGCCCACGCCGCCCTGCGGCCCGTGCCGGCAGCTCCTGTGGGAATACTGCGGGGACATCCCGGTGATCATGGCCAACCTCGCCACGGTCACCGCGACCCTCCAGCTTGCCACCCTTCTTCCGATGCCGTTCGATCGGCGACTGCTGTAACTTTCCCATGCTCCCAACCGTCGCCTGGCAAGACCACACCGTCGTCATGATCGATCAGCGCAAGCTGCCGGGCGCCGAGGTGTACGTGCACTGCAAGACCGCCAAGGAGGTGGCGCGGGCCATCACGACGATGGTCATTCGCGGCGCGCCGGCCATTGGCGTGGCGGCGGCGATGGGGATCGCGCTCGGCATGGCGCGGAGCAAGGCGACGGGCACCCGCCAGTTCACGGTGGAGTTCAACCAGACCTGCGACCTGATGGCCGCCACGCGGCCGACGGCGGTGAATCTGTTCTGGGCGATCGATCGCATGAAACGGG
>JANLHE010000142.1 GCA_024653875.1 Acidobacteriota bacterium | reverse complement strand
CTAGAGCGTTTTTGATTAGCGTGTAGCGCCGACATAACCAGAATTGTGGAGGTAGGCCACACACTCGGCGGCGGAGAAGAGGTGCATGGCGGCGGCGATCAAGCGCCAGACCTCGTCGAAGGTCCGCGGCCGCGCCGCCCGCAGGAACGCTTTGAGTTTGGCGAAGGCTTGTTCGATTGGATAGAGGTCCGGACTGTAGGGCGGGAGGAGGTGCAGCGTCGCGCCGGCGCGTTCGATGGCCGCGCGGACGGCCGGCTGCTTGTGTACCGCGAGGTTGTCAGCAATCACCCAATCGCCTGGCTGCAGCGTGGGCACCAGTACCTGGTCGACATACGCTTGGACACTGTCGGTGTCGATCGCGCCGTCGAAGACGCCGGGGGCGGTGAGGCCGGTCATCCGCAGGGCCGCCAAGACGGTGCAGGCCTGCCAATGACTGTAGGGAGTGTGATCGATCAGACGGGTGCCGCGGGGACTCCGGCCGTAGCGCCGCAAGAGGTCCGTCGTGACGCCGGTTTCATCGAGAAACACCAAGGAAGCGACGGGCCACTGCGGTTGCGCCGCGTGCCAGTCAGCGCGCGCGGCCACGACGTCGGGGCGTTGCTGCTCGGCGGCGTGGATCGTTTTTTTTTACGGTCAAGTCCAAGCGATTCAGCATCAGCCAAATCGTCGACAAGACGGCCGACGTGCGGAGCGCGGTCCGCAACTCGGCCAAGGTCTGGTCGGGGCGGGCTTCGACCAAGCGCCGAAGCTCCTCCTCGCGCCCGGCCAATCTCAGCGTGCGCCAGCGTGTTTGCTTCCGCGGCGCGATCTCCCCGGAGTCGCGGCGCCGTTGCACCACCCGATGCACCCAGGCCCGGCTGACGGAGAATTGTGCGGCCACCCACTCGGCATCGCCGCTCGCATCCCACGCCGCCAACACCCGTGTTCGTAAGTCCAACGAATACGCCGCCATGGCACTCCTCCCGCAGGAGGAGTACCACGGCGCGGTACTACGTACAAGTCAAAAACGCTCCTAGCTCCGCCCACCTCCGCGAAGACGCTATGGTGGGCTCCGCGCTTTATATCGGCGGGGGCCCCTGCACCCCGACTGGCTTCCGCAAGCTCCGCGCCGCCTCCGAGTCCTTGTGACGCCGTTTCCGAAGGCATATCCTGCACCGCATGATGGAGACGCTTGCCGTTGCCGCGTCGCAGATCTGGCCGCTGGCGCTGGTGATGCTGGTTCTCGGGTGGCTTGTTCGTCGGGGGAGTGCCAGGCGGCGGAATGCGCAGGTCGCGCGCAACACGGCCAACGCCCGTTTGCGTGACATGGACTACACCCCGCCCGGCGGCGATGATGCCGGCGGGCCGTTGCGCGGCGTGCACCGGTTCGACGGCACCACACGTGGCATCGCGTGGACGCTTGAAACCCTCTACCTCACCGATCAGGACGCGGGTGTGTACTCACAGCGGCGCAACACCATCCAGAACTACTCGCGGTGGACGGCCGCGCAGGCGAGCACCGGCGGAGGCGCGTTGCTTCTGATGAACCTGCCGGAGGGCGAGCGGCCGCCGGCGCTGCCGAGCGACACCGGCACCGGATTCCTGGACGCGATCACCAACAAAGCGGCAGAGGCCGCTCTGCACCTGTTCGCCCGTGTCAACTTCGGCGCTGACCGTGCCGCCTCGCTTCCGCTCGCCCCCGAGCATCGTGTGCCGCTCGCCTCCGATGCCTTCGGCACGGCGTTCGTCGCGTTCTCCGACCGCCCGCCATTACTGGACCGCCTGACACCGAAAGCGCGCGAATGGCTGCTCACGGGCCGTGACAAGCGCGTCGCCTTCCTGTGGGACGCGCAGGGACTGACGCTGACCTGGCCCACCCCGCACCTCGCCCCGGACGCGGTCACCGCCTGCGCCGCCTACGGCGCCGAACTCGCCGGAATGCTGGTTGATCCGGTATCCTCCCCGGTATGAACGTCACCATCAAACATCAGCCGTCGTTTGCGCTGGCCGTCGTGGCCTTGACCGGCAATGAAGAAATCAAGGTCGAGCCAGGCGCGATGGTCAGCCACAGCGACGGACTCACCACGGAGACCAAGGCCCAGGGCGGATTGTTCAGCGGCCTCAAGCGAATGGTCGCGGGGGAGAGCTTCTTCCAGAACACGTGGAAGGCACCCGCGCAGGGCGGCGAGATCACGCTGGCGCCCACGCTGTCTGGCGACATGGCTACGCTGCACATGGGCGGCCAGGACTTCCTCCTGCGCAGCGGCGCCTATGTGGCTAGCGAGATGGGCGTGAACATCGACGCCACGTGGGGCGGGTCGCGCGGATTTTTCGGTGGCAGCGGACTGATCTTGTTGCGCGTGAGCGGCGGCGGGCAGGTCGTCATCGCCAGCTACGGCGCGATCGAAGAGCGTATCCTCTCCGCCGCTCAGTCCTACATCGTCGACACCGGGCACATCGTCGGCTTCGACGCGTCCGTGCAGTTCAGCGTCCAGAAATCCGGCGGCTGGAAGTCCACAATTCTCGGCGGGGAAGGCCTTGTCTGCCGCCTGACCGGGCCAGGCCGCGTGCTCATGCAGACGCGGTCGGAAGACGCCTTCCTCGGTTGGCTGTTGCCGAAATTGCCGACCAAGTCCTCGAACTAGAGTCGCTCGTACTCCGCGCACACGGCCCGCCATGCCGCGTCCGCGCGGGCCGCGCGGCGCTCCATCCGGTCCGCTTCGTCGAAACGGGCCATGTCCAGCTCCGCCCCGATCGCGAGGTGCACGGGGCGGTGCGCCATCCGCCGGGGTTCGCCCAGGGCCACCTGCACCGTCTCGGGCGGCGGCAGGATGTCGAAGGTGTCCATGGCCATCGGGTAGAAGTGGGTCGGGTGCGCGGCGCGCTGCGCCATCAGGTAGAACATCTCGACGTTCTGCGGATCAAACGGCGCCACCTCGACCACGCCGTTCGCGTTGCGCCGGTCGCGCCCGCCACTGGGCGCCACGTAGATGCAGTGGCCGCCCTCGGCCAGCAGCTCCGCCATCCGCTCCATCGTCTTGCGATTGTGGTTGGTCTTGAACGCTCTCCGCTCCGGGGGATGGTCGATGTACCGCTTGGAGTAGATGCAGAGCAGGTTGCGGCCCTTGCTGAACGGCACCGTCAGGGGATCGGTGGTCACTCGTTCGCCCGCGACGAATATCATCTCGCTACCGATCCGGGCGAAATCGTCTTCAAGCATCAGGCTGATCGCCTGCGGGTCGGCTTCGGTCTGGTGGTTGGCCAGGAAGATGACGTTCTCTCCAGCCGCGATTTGTGCCGCCGCGCGCGTGAGGTGGTCTCGGCCATACAGGGTGGACGCGGGCTTGTTCACCAGCGGCCGGATGAAGTCCATGCCGAACGTGTAGTAGTCAAACGGCGCCGTGAGCTTCTGGTGGTACGCCTCGAACTGGTAGGGCGACGAGAGCTGCTCGGCCACACAGGTGATGAATGTTCCCAGAATCCGGTCGGCCACCTCCGGGGGATACCCTCCCGCGGCGAGTGCCGCGCGATAGGCGGCGGAGACTTCATCAAGAATCTGCTGGTATTTCGCGGGGACCACGCTCGACGACATCCCTGTATTTTAATGAGGCGGGGACATAAAATCCGGGCATGCTTCGACTTCTTTCGCTCGGTCTCGCGTTTGTGCTGGCGGCCGGCCCCCAGTCCGGCCCCGCCGTGGACTTCGCCAGCCTCGACGCGGTGGCCCGCAAGGAACTGCAGCAGACCCAGACGCCGGGCGCGGCGATCGCCGTGGTGCAGGGCGACCGGGTGATCCTCGCGCGCGGGTTTGGCGTGGCGAACGTCGAGACGGGCGAGCCGCTGCGGCCGGAGATGGTGTTCCGCCTCGGCTCCACCACGAAGATGTTCACCGCGGCCACGGTGGTCTTGCTGGCCGAGCAGGGCAAGCTGAACCTGAATGACTCGATCGGCAAACACATCCCCGGCCTCACGCCGAAACTGGCCGCGCTGACCGCCAATCAGCTCCTGTCGCACACGTCGGGCATGCTCGATGAAGCGCCGATGTTCGGCAGTCATGACGATGAAGCGCTGCGGCGGGAAGTGGCGGCCTGGACGGACGCCCGGTTTTTCGCGGACGCGGGGCAGGTGTATTCGTACTCGAATCCGGCCTATTGGCTGGCCGGGTTGCTGGCAGAGACCGTGGGCGGCAAGCCGTTTGCCGATCAGGTGGCCAGCACGATTTTCGCGCCGCTGGGCATGACGCGGTCGACGTTCCGTCCGACGCTGGCGATGACCTATCCGCTGGCGCAAGGGCACGACCTGGTGTCAGGCACGCCGCAGATCGTGCGGCCGGCGGCAAATAACTCGGCGTCCTGGCCGGCGGGGTCCATCTACTCCAACGTGATGGACCTCTCACGGTGGATGATGGCGTTCGTGAACGGCGGACGGGTGGGTGGCGCGCAGGTGCTGCCCCCATCGCTGTTCGCGACGTTGTCCGCGCCGCATGCGGTCATTCCGGGGAGCACCAATCGGTACGGATACGGTGTGCAGGTGGGCACCTGGCGCGGGTTGGAGATGGTCGAGCATGCCGGGTCGCGCAGCGGGTACGGATCGGTGATGCGGATGGTGCCCTCGAAGCAGTTCGGGGTCATCGTGCTTGCGAACCGCACTGGTGTGAGTCTCACGCGCACGGCGAATGCGGCGATCGAGATCGTGTTGAAGGATCAGCTGGCACTGACTGACGCCGTCTTCAACGGCGATCCGTTGCCGCCAGCTCAGCTGCGGGCCCTGGCGGGAACCTATTCGCAAGGTGGAGACCGGCAGATGGTCGTGTCCGTCCGGGCGGGCGGGCTCGTGCTGTCCCAGGGTACGCGCGAGACGACACTGGAGTACTCGGGCGTCCGCGTGTCGCCGGACCCGCGCCCGAACGAGCGGCTGTTTCTCGGCGGAACGACTCGTTACATTTTTCTGGTTGATAACTCCGGCGGCGCGATGTTCGTGCATAGCGGCGGCCGGTCGTGGAGGAAGATCAACGGCGCCAAGCAGGCGAAGCCGGTCTTTGTGGACGGCCAGGCGCAGATCGTTCCGGAGTTCGCGGACCAGTCGCAGTGGATCCGGCATCGGCTGTGGGTCGAGACGGAGTTTGACTCGGACGGTGATCGCAAGCGCGATCGCGTGCACGTGGACGTCACGCGGCCGAAGCAGACCGACACCGAGGGCCTCAAGGTGCCCGTCGTGTACGAGTCCTCGCCCTACTTCGCCGGCACGTCCGGCGACCGCAAGTTTCTCTGGGACGTGAAGCAGGAAGTCGGAGCGGATTCGCCGCCGCGCGCCTCGCAGCCCGGGATCGAGTTCAAGGCCGACCGCGCCAGCATCTCGAACTCGCAGGTGGCGGCCTGGGTGCCGCGCGGGTTCGCGGTCGTGCACTCAGAGGCGCCTGGTACCGGATTGTCGCAGGGGTGCGCCACGGTCGGCGGCGCGCCGGAGCGGCTGGCGCCCAAGGCCGTGATTGACTGGCTGAACGGCCGCGCAAAGGGCTTCACGACGGCCGACGGGACGGAGGAAGTCACCGCGTCGTGGTCGACCGGCAAGGTGGGCATGACCGGCACGTCCTACAACGGCACGATTCCGCTGGCCGTGGCGACGACCGGCGTGGCGGGGCTCGAGGCGATTATTCCCATCGCGCCAAACACCTCGTATTACCACTACTACCGATCGCATGGCCTGGTGCGGCATCCGGGCGGCTGGCTCGGCGAGGACATCGACTTCCTCTACGACTTCGTGAACAGCGGCAATCCCGCGCAGCGCGCGGTCTGCAACAAGATCTATCGCGACGGCGAGTTCGTCGAGGGCCGCGACAGGCGCACCGGTGACTACAACAGCTTCTGGGTGTCGCGCGACCTGCTGCCGCTGGTCGGCAACGTGAAGGCCGCCGTCCTGATGGCACACGCGTTCAACGACTGGAACGTGGTGCCCGAGCACAGCGTGCGGATCAGCGAGGCGCTCAAAGGCCGCGTGCCGCTGCAGCAGTATTTCCATCAAGGCGGGCACGGCGGCGCGCCGCCGATGGAACTGGTGAACAAGTGGTTCACGCGGTACCTGTACGGCGTGCAGAACGGCGTGGAGAGCGATCCCAAGGCGTGGATCGTCCGTGAGTCCAGGCCTGCGCCGCCGCCGACGGGGTACGCCGACTATCCGAACCCCGACGCGTCGGCGGTGACGTTGCGGCTGACACCGGGAGGCCGCGCGCGGGGGGGCTTGAGCGTGGTGTCGGGCGCCGCGCATACCCCGGGTGTCGAGACCCTCGTCGACAACGTGGCGGTGGCCGCGCCGGCACTGGCGCTCGCCGAGGACTCGCCGCACCGGCTGCTGTACGCCACGCCGGTGCTGACCGAGGCCGTGCACCTCTCCGGCACGGCGCG
>JANLHE010000141.1 GCA_024653875.1 Acidobacteriota bacterium | reverse complement strand
CCGCTCAGCGTCTTGCCGAAGAACTCAAACCGCGCGTCCACGAACGGCTGGCTCAGAAACGGACCCGCCGAGGTGATGTACTGCGCGGCGAGCCAGGCCTTCCACGTGGACATCGGCACCGTCGGGACCATCGCCGCGAAGCCCTTGAAGAACGACGGCTGGCTGATGATCACGTCGGGCGTCTTGTCGATGCCCTGCGCCGTGGCCCAACCCATCCAGTCGAAACCAGGCATGTCGGCCGGCAGCTTTGCGGTGGCCACCTTGTTGTAGGTCTTCACCGCGTCGCGGCTTTCAACCTGCGTCCACTGAATCTTCGCGAGATCCGTTTCAAGTCCCATCACCGCCTTGGCGGCGGCCGCCGCATCGGCGCGACCGGCCATCGTGAAGATCTTCTCGAGGTACTCGACGTACTTGCCGCGAATTTCCACGAACTTGGGGTCGTCCAGCAGGTAATAGTCCCGATCGGGCAACGTCGTACCGCCCTGCGCCAGGTACAGCGCCACCTTGGTGGGATCTCCCGCATCCGCGTCGATGAACCCGCCCACGGGCCCTGGCACACCGATCACCGACAGCTCGCCAATGACCCGCGCCAGTTCCGCCGGGCTGGCGATGGCGTCGATCTTCGTCAGCACCGGCTTGAGCGGTTCGGCGCCCAGTTCGTTGACGCGCTTCTCGTTGGTGAAGCTCTCGTAGAGATCGCCCACCTGCTGTGCCACGGGGCCGGGCTTGCGGTTGGGATTGCCCGACAGCTCCTCAATCAGCGCGTAGAGATCCGCTTCCGACTTGTCCGACAACTGCACGAACGTTCCTGCGATCGGCCGATCCGCGGGGATCTCCGTGTTCTTGAGCCACGTGCCGTTCACGTGACGGAACAGGTCGTCCTGGGGACGCACGCTCTTGTCGAACGTGCTGAGGTCGAGACCGGATTTCAGCGCGGGCTGCTGCGCGGCGACAACACCAACGGCACACGCAAGACCGGCGGCGACAAGAAATTTTCGGATCTGCATCAATGCTCCTTGGCGCGGCGGAAGCCACGCCCTACGTACCTACTCTATCGCGATGGGGCGGACTGCTACATCCCTTGCGCCATGACCGGAGACGGTGATGACCGTGAATTGAAAATGGCCGAACTCAACCACATCGCCGGCGACCGGCGGGCGATCGAGCAGGGCCATCACCAGGCCGCTCACGCTGTCCACCTCGTCGTGCTGAAGCTCAACGCCAAAATACTGGCCCAGCTCATCCAGCCGGAGCGTACCGGACGCCACGACCGACCCGTCCGGCTGCGCGACGAGCGCGGGCGCCTGCGGGGCGCCCTCATCGATCTCGCCCACGACTTCCTCGGCCAGATCCTCGAGGCTCAGCACGCCCGCCGTTCCGCCATGCTCATCAATCACCACCGCCATGTGCGCATGCGCTCGCTGCATCGTCGTCAGCACGGCGTCGAGTGATGATGTTTCCGGAACCACCGGCAGCGGCCGCACGTCGGCGGCGGCGATTCGTTCGTCCAGGATCAGGCGGCGCAGCAAGTCCTTCACGTGCAGCATGCCGACGATGTGATCGAGGTCGCCGTCGTAGACCGGGTACCGCGTGTGGCGATGCGTGAGGAGGAGGCGCCGCAAATCGGCGGGGGACGCGCCAACGGGGATACCGACCACCCGCACTCGCGGGACCATCGCTTCGCCGGCCGTCAGGTCACCGAATTCGAAGAGCTCGCGCACCAGGCGGCCCGACTCCGCCCGGAGCGCCCCGCCCGCCGCGCTCTCCTCGACGATCAGCTGCAGTTCTTCCGGCGAGTACGACTCCTCGTGGGTATTCCGCTGTCGCCGGACGCCAACCAGGCGAAGACACGCGGCGCCAACGCCGTCGAGGGAGATCACCACCGGGTACAGGGCAAACAAGAGCACACGCATCGGCCAGAAGACCACGCGCGCGGTCGCTTCAGCGCGGCTGAGCGCCAGCGCCTTGGGAACCATCTCTCCGAGGAAGATGTGCAGGTACGTCAGGGTGGTGATGGCCACCACGCTGGCCGCGGCGTGCGCCGTGATGAACCTGGCGCTGGCGGCCAGGGGTTCCAGCCGGGGTTCAAGCCACACGGCGAGCGTATGTTCGCCGTACATGCCGAGGCCGAGGCTGGCGACCGTGATCCCCAGTTGGGCCGTCGCGATGAAGCGGTCGCGCTGGCGCGACGACGACAAGAGTTCGAGCAATCGTGACGACAGGCCTTCACCCAGGCTGGCGCGGTGTTCCACAGCCGTGCGCGGCACGGCCACGATGGCAAATTCCGCGGCCACGAACAGCGCGTTGGCCAGCAGCAGGAGCGCGACGATGAGGACCACCATCATCGGCGTGTCTCCTCCGGGCGCGGTGCGGCGGGCGTGGTGTCGAGAAAGGCGCCAATCACATCCTGAATCGTGAGCAGGCCCACGATGGTGTCCGACGCGTCGGTCACCACGGCCTGGTGCACACGGCGCTCGCGCAGCAACCCGATCACGCGATCGGCGGGCAGGTCCTTCGCGATGCGGACGACGGGCCGGACCAGCTTCTCCAGCGGCGTGCCCGCGCCGCCGACGACGTACTGGTGGACGAGGTCCTTGACGCGGAGGGTGCCGATGATCTGATCGGGCTGGTCGCGGTACACGGGAAGCCGGCTGAACGGACTGGACGCCACCACGCGAACCAGTTCAGTCCACTGCGTATCCACC
>JANLHE010000140.1 GCA_024653875.1 Acidobacteriota bacterium | reverse complement strand
GAGGTCGACGCCCGCGTGTTCGATCGCGAAGGCCGCTTCATCGACGACCTGCGCATCGAAGACATCGAGGTGCTCGAGGACGGCGTGCCGCAGGCCGTGCGCGCGCTGGTGCTCGTGCGCGGGCCCGCGTCGGCCGCGACGGCCGGCGAACCAACGCCGCCTGCCGACACTGCGAGTGCTCCATCCGGAGCACCGGCGCCCAGGCCCGCGCCGCAGACGTGGGTGTTTGTCTTCGACTTGAATCACCTGACACCTGGCGGCGGGTTCGATCGCGCGAAGTCCGCGGTCGAGACCTTCCTGCGCGACCGGTTCAAGGACGGCGATTTGGGCGGCGTGGTCGCCGGCGGCCGCATGGTGAACAACCGGCTGACCAGCGTGCGCAGCGAACTGGTAGCCGCGGCCGCCACCGTGAAGCCGTTGTCCGACCAGCGCAGCCGCGTGATCGAACTCACTCGGGAGTGGCCGCGCCTGAATGATATCGGCGAAGCCATCCTGATCGCCGACGGCAGCAAGGACGCCCTGCAGCGCGCGGTCCTGCGCGCCTGCTCGGACGATCCGAGCGCGTGCGCGATGACCCTGCCGGATCTCCGGATTCTCGACAAGGCCCGCCGTGCGCAACAGGAAGCCGCGCGGGCGTCGCTCGATACGCTCAACTCCGTGAATGCCCTCGCGTCCGGCCTCGCCCGCATCCCCGGCCCCAAGACCATCGTCTTTCTGAGCGACGGCTTTGTGACGTCGCAGGCGGAAACTACGCTGCGATCGGTCGTCGGACAGACAACCCGCGCGGGCGGCCGCGTCTACGCGATCGATGTGCGCGGGTTGAACCGCGGTGCCGCCGCAAGGATCACGGATCAACCGGCGGCCGGTGATTCGGCCGGCGGGCCGCCGGCGTTTGACATGGGTGAGGACGGTCCCAACAGTCTCGCCGTGGACACAGGCGGCTTCGTCATCAGGAACGAGAACAACATCGGCCGGGCCCTGGGCGAAATCGCCGCCGACGCAAACCTGTACTACGTGATCAGCTACCAGCCGGAGAACGCCAACTTCGACGGCAAATATCGCGAGATCGAAGTGCGCGTGAAGCGCCAGGGCGCAAAAGTCCGCGCGCGACGCGGTTACCTGGCGCTGCAGCCGTCGCAGATGCTGATCCCTCAACCCATCGGCCGCGGCAGCGGTCCGGACCCGGGGGCGCCCACACCTGAGCCGCCGGCGATGCGCGTACGGCCGGACGGGGCTGCGGCGGCGATGACGCTCGCCGGCGAGGATCTGGCGCGCACCGACGCGCTCAGCGCTGACGGCTGGAGCGCGTTTCAACGCGGCGACGTGGAGTCGGCCCTCGGGCCCTTCACCCGCGCCGCCGCACTGCCGAACGTGCGCCCCTGGGTCCTGTACGTGCTCGGGTTGTCCCACGCGGCGCTGAACCAGCCCAGGGACGCCATCGCCGCGTGGGAACGCGTGCGCGCCGCGGCGCCGGAGTTCCCTCCGATCTACATGGATCTTGCGGCCACCTACGGGCACATCGGCGAGCTCACCAGCGCGCTGGCCGTACTGCGCGACGCCGAAAGCCGCTGGCCGGACGATGCGGACGTCCTGAACGCCGTTGGGGTCATCCTCGTCCGGCGCGGCGTGCTTGACGATGCCATCTCGGCGTTCGTGAAGGCGGCCGCGTCGGCACCGGAAGACCCGGTGGCCTACCTCAATCTGGGCCGCGCGTACGAAATGCGGTACATCCGGGGGCGCCGTTACATCGAAAGCCAGCAGCGATGGGTCGCGCCTGAAGGCGACCGCCAGAAAGCCATTCAGCACTTCGAACGGTACATCGCCCTCAAAGGCCCCTATGCGGATCAGGCCACCGAGGCGATCACCCGCCTGAAGTGGGGCGGGGGTTAATTAAGGCGCCTGTGCCTATTTGATGGTCTCCAGAATCTTCTTCGCCGTCACCAGCTCCGGCGCGTCAGCCGGGGCGATGGAGACGTACTTCTGCAGATCGGCCTTGGCCTCGGCCGGCTTCTGCAGTGACAGGTACGAGATGCCGCGGTAGTAGTACGCGTCTGGGTCCGCCGGGAACCGCGCGATGACCTTGTCGAACCAGGTGATCGCCTCGGCGTGTTTGCGCTCGTTGATCATGGCGATCCCGAGGTTCAGGTACACGGTGGGGTCGGTCACCTTCGCGTCGTCGACCGAGGCCAGGACCTTGTGCCCTTCGTCATCCTGCCCCGCCTCGATCAGGATGTTCCCCAGCAACAGCTTCACTTCCACGTTGTCCGGGTCGGCGGCCACGGCTTCGCGCAGGGCCTCAATGGCCTTCGCCGAGTTGCCTTCCTCGTGATAGGTGCGCGCGATCAGCGGCCGGAACTGCTTGACCTGCGGGTATTGGGCCGCCAGGCGCTCGTAGATCGCCCTCGCCTCGGCGAACTGCTTGGCATCCAGAAGCGCGGCCGCCTTCACGAGGTCTTCCTTGATGGCGACGTTCGGATCCACCACCACGGCCTTCTTCTTGAGCGCGAGCACCATCGCAGGGAGTCGCGTGCCTTCGCTAACGGGCACGGAAATGCTGAGCGTCTCGTAGCCTTCCTTGCTGAAGTCAAGCGCCCAGGCGCCGCGCGAGATCCCGCCCAGCGACCACTCGCCCTTCGCATTGGTCTTCAGGGGACCGGGTCCCCGATTCTCTGAGGACGGCAGCACGGCCGTGATCACCACGCCTTCGAGCGGCACGCCGCTTTCGTCGGTGACCTTGCCGGCCACGCGTCCCTGGCCACGCCACTCCTGGGCAAAGGCGGCGCCGGTGGACAACAGGACAACACTGAGGAGGAAGAGGGTAACTGCCGGGATACGGGAAGAGGACATGGATCGATCCTACGCCCAGTGGGCCACAAAAAAACCCCCGGGGCCCAATGGACCCCGGGGTTCGTGATGTCCGGCGCGGATTGTACGGAGGGCACGGGTTTTAACCCGTGCCGCGCGTCCCGGGCTCAAGCCCGGGACCTCCATCCGTGCTAGAAGGAGAAACGCACGCCCAGGCGCAGGATGCGCGGATTCATGATTTCCTGCACGGTGTCCGCCGTCGAGAGCCGCAGGTTGTACTGGCGGCCGAGCACGACGGCGGAGTTGGTGGCGTTGAACAGGTCAAGGTCCACGTTCGCACGCGTCCTGCGGTAGGAGAATTCCTTGCCCACGCGCACGTCGAGCGAGGTCACCGCCGGCAGCCGGAAGTCCGTGACATCCTTGACCAGCAGCACAGACTTGTTGTTACCGAGCGGGTCACCCGTGGCCACGCGGTCCTGGAAGTACGGCATGGCGAAGCCCTGCCGGTTCATCATGTTGA
>JANLHE010000136.1 GCA_024653875.1 Acidobacteriota bacterium | reverse complement strand
ATCCATGCCGGGAATGTCGAGGGTCACGCTGACCAGCACCCGCGTGTCGACGACCTCGACGCCGTCGATCGCCGCCAGCCGCGAGGCGAGCCGCTCCGGCGCGCGCTTGAGCGGCGCGAACACGTCGGCCAGCCGCTGGCGTTCGTAGTAGGTATCGACGGTGCGGCGCAGCGAGTCGAAGTTCGACAGATAGGTGACATACATGGCGACACCGGCCGCCACCACCAACGCGATGGCCAGCGCCTGGCTCCGCATCTCCCACAGGTCGCGGACGAGCTTCCGGTTCAGGGCCGACATCGGGAGCCGGATCACCACTGCAGCTCCCGCGCGGAGACCTTGTGGGTGTTGCGCTCCACGCTGCTGATGCGTCCATCGGCGAGATGGACCACCCGATCCGCCATGGCGGCGATCGCCGCGTTGTGGGTGATCACGACCGTCGCCGTACCTAGTTGCTGGTTCACGTGCGCGATGGCTTCCAGCACCACGACGCCCGTGGTGATATCGAGCGCGCCGGTCGGCTCGTCGCAGAGCAGCACGTCCGGCTGCTTGGCGATCGCGCGCGCAATGGCCACCCGCTGCTGTTCGCCGCCTGACAACTGCGCGGGGAAGTGGTCCATCCGCCCGCCCAGGCCCACCATCTCCAGCGCCTGCTCCGGCGTCATGGGCGCGGTGGAGATCTCGGTGACCAGCGACACGTTTTCACGCGCCGTGAGGCTGGGGATCAGGTTGTAGAACTGAAAGACGAAGCCGACGTGATCGCGTCGATACTCGGTGAGAGCCGCCTCGCCGGCCTCCGTCAGATTGTGGTCGTGATACACGACGTGGCCGGACGTTGGCACGTCGAGTCCGCCGAGGATGTTGAGCAAGGTTGATTTGCCGCTGCCTGACGGACCGAGCAGGACCACCAGCTCGCCCGGATACAGTTCAAAGTCCACGCCCCGCAGGGCATGGACCACAACCTCCCCCATTGGATACGTCTTGGTGAGGTCGCGGGCCACGAAGACGGGTTCGCTCGGAGCCGCCGGCACGGCTCCAGTCTACTCGGCCCGTCGCGGTGAATCGGCCCCGTACGGTGTTGAGAATTCCGCGGTGCCGGCGGCGCGCGGCCCGTACCGATGGTTCCCGGGCGATTTCGCGGGCTTTGAGCGTCGGCATCGACCTTGCGTAGGTACCGCACGTGAAGCGGTTCGACGCGCGGCTTGATCCCGAAACGGGAGAGCGCTACCTGGTGGTATACGCCCGCGGCGCGGCCCTGGAGGACGATCCGGTGTTGAACAAAGGCACGTGCTTCACCCGCGACGAGCGGGAGCGGCTCGGGCTCCTCGGGCTGCTCCCCGCTTCCGTGCAAACGCCGGCCGAGCAGCTGGAGCGGGCGTACGGCAACTACCTCAAGGCCGGCGCGGACGTGCCGAAGTACCTGTTCCTCGCCGGGCTGCAGGACCGGAACGAGCACCTGTTCTGCAGGCTCGTCCTCGACCACATCGAAGAGATGGTGCCCATCATCTACACGCCGACGGTCGGCAAGGCGTGCGAGCAGTACAGCCACATCTATCGCCGCGCGCGCGGGCTCTACGTCACGGCCGCGGAACGCGGGAAGCTGGTCGATGTGTTGAGGAACGCGGAGGCGACCGACCCGCGCGTGATCGTCATCACCGACAACGAAGCGATTCTCGGCATTGGCGACCAGGGCGTGGGCGGCATGCCGATCGCGATCGGCAAACTCGCGCTCTACACGGCCGGCGCCGGCATCCACCCCGCGCAGTGCCTGCCCCTCGACCTGGACGTGGGCACTGATAATCCGGCACGGCTGGACGACCCCATCTACCTTGGCGCGCGCCACCGGCGTCTGCGCGGCGAGCCGTATCTGGCCCTGCTCGATGAGCTGGTGGCCGCGATCGCCACGGTGTTTCCCCGGGCGCTGGTGCAGTGGGAAGACTTCGCGAACAAGAACGCGTTCACCGTGCTGGAGCGCTATCGACGCCGCCTGCTCTCGTTCAACGATGACATCCAGGGCACCGGTGCGGTCATCGTGGCCGGCATCCGCGCCGGCTTGCGCCGCGCGGGCCTCGCGCTGACCGATGCGCGCGTCGTGTTTTATGGGGCGGGCGCATCCGGCGCGGGATCCGCGTTGGCCGTCAGAGCGGCGATGCGCGCGGCGGGCGTGCACGAAGAGGATCTGTCGCGCCGCGTGCTGGTCCTGGACTCGCAGGGATTGATCGTGGCGGACCGGCCCGGCCTGGAAGGCGCCAAGGAGGACGTGGCGGCCGACCCGGCCCTGGTGGCGCAGTGGCCCAAGGCCGCGAATGGATCGTGCAAGCTGGCGGATGTCGTGCGGCATTTTGAGCCCCACGTGCTGGTGGGCGTGTCCGGCCAGCCCGGTGCCTTCACCGAGTCCATCATCCGGGACATGCTCTCGAACTGTCCGCGCCCCATTGTCCTGGCGCTGTCGAATCCCACAAGCAAGGTGGAGGTCACGCCTGCCGAGGTGATCCGGTGGACCAACGGCGCCGGCATCGTCGGGACGGGCAGTCCGTTTGCGCCGGTGGAGCACAACGGGGAGACGTACACGATCGGGCAGGGGAACAACGTCTTCATCTTCCCCGGTGTCGGCCTGGGTGCCACGGCCGTGGAGGCCCGGTGGCTTCCCGACATCGCGTTCTCCGCGGCGGCCGACGCGTTGTGTGAGTCCACCGCCGTATCCGATGCACCGGGGGCGTCCATCTATCCGCCGTTATCGCAACTGCGCCAGATCTCCGAGCGCGTGGCCGTGGCGGTTGGCCGGGCGCTGGTCAAGGCCGAGGCCGCGCCCGCGATGAACGATGCCGCCATCCTGCGCCGCGTGGCCTCGAGCATCTGGGTGCCCGACTACCTGCCATACCGGCCCGCCCGATCCTGATTTCACGGGCGGTGGAGTAGCCTACCGCCGTGCGCCGGTACCATTACATCTACGTGCTCCGCTGTGCGGACGGCACCCTGTACACGGGCTACACCACCGACCTTGAGGCCCGGGAGGCGGCGCACAACACGGGTCGCGGCGCCAAGTACACGCGCGGCCGCCGCCCGGTCACCCTCGTCTACTCGGAGCGATTCCGGTCCCTGGCCAAAGCCCTGCGGCGCGAGTACGCGGTGAAGCAGTTGCCGCGGACGGCCAAGGAGGCGCTCATCGCCGCACCGGCCTCCGCGCCTTGATGAGCGCGGTGATGCCGGGTTCCTTCATGAGCTTCTCGAGCGCCGCAATCTCCAGTGGCACGAACGCCGACAAGTTCTCGTGCCCGGCGTCGGTGACCAGCAAGGCGTCCTCGAGCCGCATCGCCAGACCAAGTTCGGGGACCTGCAACGCCGGCTCGATCGTGAAGACCTGACCCGGCAGCAGCGTGGCCGGAGTGCCCTCGGCCGGCCGGCCCCGGCCCACGTCGTGCACCTCCAGGCCGATGGAGTGGCCAAAGCTGTTGCCGGTGCTTGTCGCATAGCGGTTGGCGAACGAGGTGGCCGCCACCCTGATGGCCGGCTGGCTGAACGTGGTGTTTGCGACAATCGACTGCATCTCGCGTCCGGCCTTCTGAAGCAGGTCCCGCACGGGCACGTTCGGTGTGATGACGCTGATCAAGGCCTGATACATCCGCAGGTAGATCGTGTAGAACTCGCGCTGCAGGGGCGTGAATATTCCGTTGGCGGGGAATACGCGCGTGACGTCGGACACGTAATACTGAAAGTCCGGCGCGTAGTCGAACTGCACAAGGTCGCCGTCTGCCAGCCGGCGAGTGCCTTTGTGGTAGTGCGAGTAGACCGTGTTCGGCCCAGTGGCCACCAGCGCGAAGTACGCCGCGCCCTGCGCGCCACCCTTTTTGAACACGTATTCCGCCGCCGCTTGCAGTTCGTACTCGTAGAGGCCCGGCTCGGCCTCCCGCATGGCCTCCATGATGCCGACGCCTGTTTGCCGCGTGGCTTCACGGATGACCGCGATCTCCCTGGCGCTCTTCACCACTCGCAGGCGGTCGATGATTGGATCGAGGTTCTGCGCGGAGAGATCGGACAGGCCCGTGGCCGATCGGAGCTTTGCCAGAAACGCCTCTTCTCTCGATTCCCGGCCATCCCACGGATCGTTCTTCGTGGCGGCCGCCAGGCCCGTTACTTCTCCGCGCGACCCACCGCCGGTGGAGTCGCCCGCGGCAGGCGTGAAGATGGTCCGGCGATCACGGCCGAAGGCGGCCACGGCCTGGGCGAAGTCTTCGCGAGGCAGCACGGCGGACAGTCCCGTGACCCGCACCGCGGCGTCGCCTGGCACGAGCGATGGCCCGAGCGCGCGCACCCGAAACCCCGCCGAGGGGATGTAGAGCGTCGACCGTCGCGTCCGCCCGTCCATCACGAGAATGGCGCGCGGCACTTCCACCCCGGTCAGGTAATAGAACTGCGCGCCCTGCCGAAACGGCATCTCGGCCGCCTTTTCCACCGCGCCCTGCAGAATCGCGACGCCGTCGCCGATGGCGTCAAGGACCTTGTCACGCCGCCCGGCGAACTCCGAGGGCGGGAACGCTTCCGTAAACACACCCTGCGGAATCTGCGCGAGGGGCCGCGCGACCCCCGCCAGTGCGGCGACCAGCACGAACCCAATCAAGCGTGGCGGCATCAAGACCTCCAGGAGACAGCCGGATTGTATGCTCATCCGCCTGACGCAATCTGTGGCATTCTCCACCCCACACATTCTTCGCGAGGCTGCCCATGTCCCCATTCGTTCGTTGTGCGCTTGCCCTTGTCGTGGCGGCGCTTGCCCTCATGCCCGCTCCGTTCGCCCAGTCCCGCCAGGACAACGACAAGGCCGCGGCCGACGCCGTCAAGGCCAAAGGGCTGCCGCTCCTCACCACGCGCACGCTGTCGTTCACGACGTCCGAAGGCACCTGGATGTCCCTCGACCTCTCGCGCGATGGAAAGACGATGGTGTTCGAGTTGCTGGGGGACCTCTATACGCTGCCCGTCACCGGAGGCGAGGCCACGCGAATCACCAGCGGTCAGGCCTATGACATGCAGGCGGCGTTTTCGCCCGACGGCACGCGGCTCGTGTTCATCAGCGACCGGAACGGCTCGGAGAACATCTGGGTCGCCAATGCCGACGGCACCAAGGCCCGCGCGCTGACCACCACCGAGCGCGACAGTTACATGTCGCCGGTCTGGACGCCCGATGGCGAGTACATCATCGCGGCCAAGGGCGCGCAGCTCTGGCTGTATCACGAGAGCGGCGTGGGGTCGGGTGTGCAGATGACAGGCGTGGCTGCCGCTGGCGCCGCCGCCGCGCCA
>JANLHE010000135.1 GCA_024653875.1 Acidobacteriota bacterium | reverse complement strand
GATTATGGGTGGGGGCACGCCGGATATCCCGTCATCAGCGTGACCCGGCAGGCCGCCGAGGCCTACGCGAAATGGCTTTCACAAAAGACCGGCCGGGATTATCGTCTCCCCACGGAAGTCGAGTGGCTCCACGCCGCGCGGCTCGCGGCCGGCGCCGAGGCGCTCGCGCCCGACCAGCAGGAGGCGCTCGTGTGGCACCGCGGGAACGCGTCGTCGCACACGCATCCGGTGGGGACCAAGGCCGCGGACCGGCTTGGGCTCTTCGACCTGTTCGGCAACGCCACCGAGTGGGTCATGACCGAAGGGCCCGCGCAGGTGACACGAGGCGGATCGTTCCGTGATGGCGCCCGAGACGTGGGGCCCGCCGCCAGGCCAGTGCAGGACGAGTACTGGAACGAGCGTGACCCGCAGCTCCCGAAGAGCCGCTGGTGGTTATCCGATGGCCCCTTCGTGGGCTTTCGATTGGCAAGCACGGTGAAGTGAGTGCAGCAGAGAGGTTCCGATGACTGAGTTCCGACTTCCCCCAGTGTCCCGCCGGACATTTCTTGGTACAACATTGACCACCACCGCCGCCGCCGCGGCCGCCATGGCCTGGCCGGGCGGCGTGCACCTGTTCGGTTCGGATGTCATCCGGATCGGCGTCATCGGGTGCGGCGGGCGCGGCACCGGCGCGGCCGGCGACTGCCTGCGCGGCGCGGAAGGCGTCGAACTGGTCGCCCTGGGCGACCTGGCGCCCGATCGCCTGGCGTCCTGCCGCGCGGAACTCGACAAACTGGCCGCGGGCAATGCAGCGATCGCCGCGAAGCTCACGGTCACCGACGACCGGTGCTTCACCGGATTTGATGCGTATCAGAAGGTCATCAACGCGGGTGTCGACCTGGTCATCCTCGCCTCGCCTCCCGGCTATCGGCCCACGCACCTGGCGGCCGCGGTCGATGCCGGCAAACACGTGTTCTCGGAAAAACCCGTGGCCGTGGATGCGGCGGGCATCCGGTCCGTGCTCGCGACGTACGAACGCGCGCGCGCGAAGAACCTCGGCATCGGCGTCGGCACGCAGCGCCGGCACCAGGCCGATTACGTGCAGACCATCGCGCGGCTGCACGACGGCGCCATCGGCGAAGTGCTTTCCGGTCAGGTCTACTGGAATCAGGGCGGGCTCTGGTCGCGCGATCGCAAACCGGAGTGGACCGACGCCGAGTGGCAGATTCGCAACTGGCTCTACTTCGCCTGGCTCTCCGGCGATCACATCGTGGAACAGCACGTCCACAATCTGGACGTGGCCAACTGGGTGCTGGGATCACATCCCGTCAAGGCCACCGGCGTGGGCGGCCGGCAGTTCCGCACCGAGGCGAAGTACGGCCACATCTACGATCACTTCGCGGTGGACTACGAATACGCCAGCGGCGCGCGCATCATGAGCATGTGCCGCCAGATCCCCGGATCGGCCAATCGCGTCGGCGAGTGGTTCATCGGCACCAAGGGACAGTCCGACGCGTCACGCCGCATCCTGGGCCCCGCGGCCTGGAATTACACGCAGCCCGCGCGGCGTCCCAACGGGTACGTGCAGGAGCACACCGATCTGGTGGCGAGCATCCGCACGGGCAAGCCGTACAACGAACTGAAGCAGGTGGCTGAAAGCACGCTGACGGCCATCATGGGCCGCGAGGCGGCGTACACCGGCCAGGAAATGACGTGGGACGGCGTCCTGAACGCAAAGCAGGACCTCACGCCGCCGGTCGGCGCCACCGCGTACGGATCGCTCGCGGTGCCTCCGGTGCCGATGCCCGGCCGCACGAAGCTCGAACGCGCCTGGAACGAGTGACCGCATGTTGCACCGGCGTCAACTCCTGAAGTCCGCCCTGTGGGCCGGCGCCGGTCTGGCGCTGGCCGATCGCTTCGCCCCCGCCTGGGCCGCCGCGCAGCCCGCGCGGACCTTCCGGCTGAACTATGCGCCGCACTTCGGCATGTTCCGCGAGCACGCGGGCGCCGATCTGGTGGCCCAATTGGAGTTCATGGCAGCCGAGGGCTTCACGGCGCTGGAAGACAACGGCATGCGCGGCCGCCCGGTCGAGGAACAGGCGCGCATCGGCGAGGCCCTCGCGCGCCTGAAGATGCGCATGGGCGTGTTCGTGGCGCACACGATCAACTGGACCGAGCCGACGCTCACGCTCGGCCCCGGCGCGCACCGCGACACCTTTCTGAGGGAGATTCGCGAGTCAATCGAGGTCGCGAAGCGCGTCGGCGCGAAGTGGATGACCGTGGTGCCCGGCCATGTCGACACGCGTCCGCATCTCGACTATCAGGCCGCGCACGTCGTGGAGACCCTCAAGCAGGCGTCCGCGCTGCTCGAACCGCACGGCGTGATCATGGTGCTGGAACCCCTCAACACCTTGCGCAATCACCCGGGCATGTTCCTCACGTCCACGCCCCAGGCCTACCTGGTGTGCAAGGCCGTCGGCAGCCCGTCGTGCAAGATCCTGTTCGACATCTACCACCAGCAGATCACGGAAGGGAACCTGATCCCCAACATCGATACCGCGTGGAGTGAAATCGCCTACGTACAGGTCGGCGACAACCCCGGCCGGAACGAACCGGGCACCGGCGAAATCAACTTCCGCAACGTGTTCAGGCACATCCACGGCAAGGGCTATACCGGCGTCGTGGG
>JANLHE010000134.1 GCA_024653875.1 Acidobacteriota bacterium | reverse complement strand
GAGGTCGGTTCACTTTCACTCGGAGGCGAGCTTGCCCCGGTGCCGGATGAGTTCCAGGAACTCGTGACGGGTGCGTGCGTCCTCGCGAAACACGCCGTGCATCGCGCTGGTCACGGTCAGCGAGTTCTGCTTCTCCACCCCGCGCATCGCCATGCAGAGATGCGTGGCCTCCATGACCACCGCCACGCCGTGGGGCTGCGTGACCTTCCCGATCGACTCCGCGATCTGCGAGGTCAGCCGCTCCTGCACCTGCAACCGCCGGGAGAACATATCCACGATGCGCGGCAGCTTCGACAAGCCGATGACCTTGTGCGACGGCAGATACGCCACGTGGCACTTGCCGAAGAACGGCAGCAGGTGGTGTTCGCAGAGACTGTAGAAATCAATGTCCCTGACGATCACCATCTCGCTGTATTCCACGTCGAACAGCGCGTCATTGACGATGGCGGACAGGTCCGTGCGATACCCGCTGGTCAGGAAGTCAAAGGACTTCGCCACGCGCCGCGGGGTCTCCCGCAGTCCATCCCTGTCGGGGTCTTCCCCGACATCGCGCAACAGCTGTCGAACGGTCTTTTCCATGATCAGTGATCAGTACTTGTAGAATCCCTCGCCCGTCTTGCGGCCGTGCTTGCCGGCCAGCACCATCCGCTTGAGCAGCGGCGGCGCGGCGAACATCGGTTCCTTGTACTCGTCGAACATGATGTTCGCGATGTAGTACGTGGTGTCGAGACCGACAAAGTCCAGCAGCGTGAGCGGTCCCATGGGGTACCCGCAGCCGAGCTTCATGCCGTTGTCGATGTCTTCCTTGGTGCCCAGGCCGCGCTCGTAGCAGCGGATGGCGTCCAGCAGGTACGGCACCAGCAGGCGGTTCACGATGAAGCCCGGCTTGTCTGGCGCGGTGATCGGCTCCTTGCCGATGGCCACCGCGAAGTCG
This sequence comes from Acidobacteriota bacterium, assembly GCA_024653875.1. Classification (GTDB taxonomy): domain Bacteria; phylum Acidobacteriota; class Vicinamibacteria; order Vicinamibacterales; family SCN-69-37; genus SYFT01. The sequence continues at coordinate 2,878 of JANLHE010000134.1, read as the reverse complement.
AACAGCGCCTTGTACGTGTCGTCCGACGTGGTCAGCGCGCGGACCACTTCCACCAGTTTCATGAGGGGAACGGGATTAAAGAAGTGCAGGCCACCCACCTTGTCGGGCCGGCCGGTCCTGGCGGCGAGTTCCGTGATGCAGAGCGACGAGGTGTTCGACGCGAAGATGGTGTGCGCGCCGACGACCTTCTCCAGCGCCGTGAAGGCCTCCGTCTTCACATCGACGTTCTCGACGATGGCCTCGATGATGAGGTCGCAGTCCGTCATCCCGGCAAACTCCGTGGTCCCGCTCAGGTTGGCCAGGATGGTGTCGCGCTGCGCGGCGGTCATCTTGCCCTTCTCGACGCCGCCGTCCAGGAACTTCTTGATTCGCGCCATGCCCTTGTCGAGCACGGCCTGGTTCACCTCGCGGACAATCGTCTTGAATCCCGCGGCGGCCGATACCTGCGCGATGCCCGCGCCCATCAACCCGCAACCCAACACTCCAACTGTCTTGATCGCCATCACACTACTCCCGTCACGATAAAACCCTTAGAACCTCTCAACAATGGCGGCGATGCCCTGGCCGCCGCCGATGCACGCCGTCGCCAGGCCGTACTTCTTCTTCTGGCGGCCGAGTTCATGCGTCAACGTCAGCAGCAGGCGGGTGCCGGTCATCCCGAGCGGATGGCCCAGCGCGATCGCGCCGCCGTTCACGTTGGTTTTGGTGCGGTCGAGGCCGAGTTCCTTTTCCACCGCCAGATACTGGCCGGCGAACGCCTCGTTGACTTCGATCAAATCCATTTGATCCAGCGTCAGGCCCGCGCGCGCCAGCACCTTGCGGGTGGCCGGCGCCGGCCCCATGCCCATGAACGCCGGGTCCACGCCGACGCTGACCCACGCCACCAGGCGCCCCAGCGGCGTCAGGCCCTTGTCCTTCGCGACGGCTTCCGACGAGAGGATCAGCGCGGCGCCACCATCCACGATGCCGCTGGCGTTGCCGGCGGTGACGGTGCCGTCCTTCGAGAAGGCCGCCGGCAGCTTCGCCAGGCTCTCCATCGTGGTCTCGGGCCGCAAGTGATCGTCCTTGTCGATCACGGTCACGCCCTTGCGCGATTTGATCTCGACCGGCGCGATCTCCGCGGCAAAGCGCCCCGCCGCCCACGCGGCCGCGGCGGCCTGCTGGCTGCGAATCGCGTAGGCATCCTGCTCCTCGCGCGTGATGTTGTGCTGGCCGGCGCACTTCTCCGCCGTCTGCGCCATGAACAACCCGCAGTACGGATCGAGCAGCGCCTCGTACAGGTAATCCTCGAGTTTACCCTGGCCCAGCCGGAGGCCGGTGCGCAGGCCGCGAATGATGTGCGGCGCCTGGCTCATGCTCTCCATGCCGCCCGTGAGCACCATGCCGGCCTCGCCCAGCTGAATCAACTGCGCGCCGCAGACGGCCGCCTGGATGCCCGACCCGCACAGCCGGTTGACCGTGAACGCCGGCACCTCGATGGGCACACCCGCCTTGAGGGCGACGTGGCGCGCGCCGTAGATGGCGTCGCTGCTCGTCTGCAGGACGTTGCCCACCACCACGTGGTCGATCCACTCGGGCTTCACGCCCGTCTTTTCGAACGCCGCGCGCGCTGCGATGGCGCCCAGTTCAAGGGCGGAAATGTCCTTCAGCGCGCCCGTGTAATCGGTCATCGGGGTCCGGGCCCCGCCGAGAATCAATACGTCAGTCATATGGTTCCTCGTCAATTGGCGGGCCTAAAGGCCCGCCCTACGTACTTCGGCGGCCAGCCAGTCACCCACCTGGGTGGTGCCTCGCGACCCGCCAATATCCGTGGTGGTTTCACCGGCCACGATGGCCGCTTCCACCGCGGCTTCAATCCGCCGCGCCTCGTCGCTCCACCCCAGCGTTTCCAGCATCAGGCCGGCCGAGAGCACCGCGCCCATCGGGTTCGCGATGTTCCTGCCCGCCAGCGGAGGCGCCGACCCGTGCACGGGCTCGAACAGCGACGTGCGCCCGGGGTGAATATTTCCGGACCCGGCCATGCCCAGTCCGCCCTGCAGCGCGCCGCCGATGTCGGTGACGATGTCGCCGAAGAGGTTGTTGGTCACGACCACTTCGAACTGCCCGGGGTCCTTCACGAGGAACATCGCGAGCGCGTCGATGTACATGTGGCTGGCCACGATGGCCGGATACTCCGCCGCCACGTCCTTGAACACGCGCTGCCAGAGCGCGTGGCCCTGCTGCATCGCGTTGCTCTTGTCGGCCATGCAGACCCTGGTCAACCCGCGCGCCGCGGCGAACTCGAACGCGTGCCGGATGATCCGGTTCACGCCCTTGAAGGTGTTGATTTCTTCCTGGATCGCGATCTCGTCCGGCGTGCCGGGCTTGAAGCGGCCCCCGATGCTGACGTACGCGCCCTCGGTGTTTTCGCGGAACACCACGAAGTTCACGTCCTTGCGGCCGCGGTTCTTCAGCGGGCACAACGCGTCGTTGAGCAGCTTGACGGGGCGATAGTTGACGTAGAGGTCGAGTTCGAACCGCGTGCCCAGCAGGATGTCACGCGCATGCCGGTTATCCACCACGCGCGGGTCGCCCAACGCGCCCAGCAGAATCGCGTCGAAGTCATTCCGCAACATGTCGTAGCCGTTGGCCGGCAACGTCTCGCCGGTCGCCAGATAGTGATCCGCGCCCCACGGCAGCATCTCGAGATCGAGCGAGCGCCCGGACACCTCGCACACGGCCTTCAGCACTTTGACCGCCTCGGCCGTCACGTCCTTGCCGATGCCGTCTCCTGGAATGACTGCGATTCGCACAACCTGGCAATTATAAGGGGACGGGTGTCAACTGTGGAAAAGTCCCGGGACATAGATGCTCGCGTCCCGGGACTTTTCCACAGTTG
>JANLHE010000133.1 GCA_024653875.1 Acidobacteriota bacterium | reverse complement strand
TCATCGTCGCCGCATCCCTGTCCTTGTCGGCGCAGACGCCGCAGGTGCGGCCGATGCAGGCCGACGGCGTGGTGCGCCTGCTGGCGGACCTTGAAGGCGCGCTCGTCACAAACAACATCGATGAGTTCATCCGCCTGACATCCACCACGCTGCCCACGGCCGAGATGGCGGCGTTTGCCTCGTCGTCCTTCGGCGAGGGACAGAACTCCGCCGCCGTGCGCGAACGCGATCGGCGCCCCGCTGGAACCGGGTACACGGTGCTGGTGGAGATGCTCATGGGCCGTGGCGGCGTCGGCCGGATTGCCACGTGGCAACTGCTGGTCCAGCCCCGCGCCGACGACGTCGACAGTTACGAGATTGCCGGCGCCACCGCCGTGGCGGCCGTCGATGGGCTGGTCCGGCTTGACCTCGACACCACCCAGCAGTTCGCGGCACGCGATCTGGTCTTCCGTGCGCCCGGCTTGACCGTGCACATGGCCTCGGGCGCGGTGTTTGTGGCCCGCGTGGAATCGGGTGCCACGGCACTCGTCTTTCGCGGCCGCGGCGAGATGCGGTTTGCGCCGGACGACCCGGCCGAACAGGTCCAGATCCGCGCCTTCGGTGGACGGCCGGCGCTTGAAGAGACCATCGAGGCCGCGTACTTCCGGCTCAACCCGGGGGAGTTTGCCAGCCGGCTCTCCGCGGCGCAGTTGGTGCCCGTCCCGACCAACCCCCGGGATTTGGCCCGCGCGCGCACGTTGTTCACCGAGTTCAACACGCATAGTTACACGCTCAATCTCGGCGATCTGACCAGCGAACGCTGGTCGCTGCTGCCGCCGGAAGGCGACGTGCTGGCGGAACTGCGCACCAAGCGCTTTGGCACCCTGACCTACGTCCGCGCGTCCGGCGATGATGAGGATGTGTCGTTGTTTGACCGGGTGCGGGCCCGCAACATCTCGGTGTATGCCTCGCCCGAGCGCCTCGCGACCCGCAGCCGCTACTACAGCGAGGACGACGGGGCCGCTTATGACGTGCAGCACTACGCCGTGCAGGTGCGATTCGATCCCGAACGCGAGTGGATCAGCGGCCGCGGCTCGCTGCGGATCAAGACGCGCCGCGACGAGTTGTCGTCGTTGTCGATCAAGCTGGCGGAACCCTTTGCGGTGAGCTCGGTGTCCTCGCCGGCGTTCGGGCGGGTCCTCGCCCTTCGCATCTCGGGGCAGGCCGGCATCCTGGTCAGCCTGCCCCAACCCGTGCCGCGGGGCACGGAACTGGTCCTGGAGGTCTTTTACAGCGGCAAGCTGCCGCCACAGCACATCGATCGCGAGGCCCTCCTGGTCTCACCGGACGGCCAGCAGGGGCTGACGGTGCAGGATCCGCTGGACCGTCCGATCCAGCCGGAACCTCGGTATCTCTACAGCAACCGTTCCTATTGGTATCCACAGGCGCCGGTGACGGACTTCGCCACCGCATCGCTTGAACTCACGGTGCCCGCGCAGTTCCAAGTGGTGGCGACGGGCAGCCTGGTCAGTTCCGTGGTCACCCCCATCCCTGAGGGGGAAAGGCGGGACGGGGACGCGCGGGCGGAGCGCACCGTGCGGTTCATGGCCGATCGTCCCCTGCGGTACGTCGCGTGTGTGATTTCGCGCTTCGTGCCGGTGGGTCGCGCGCAGGCCAGGGTCCCCGGTGTCGCGGGGTCCGTCCTGACCAACGCCGCTGAGCCCCCGGCAAGCGTGGTGAACATCGACGTGGTCGCGACACCACGATTGCTGCGAGCGAACCGGTCGCTGCCGGAGCGCGCCGCCCGCATCGTTGAATTTTTTTCCTCGACGATTGGCGAGGCGCCGTATCCCGACTTCTCGCTGGCCGCGCTGGACGCGGAGGTTCCCAGCGGACACAGCCCCGCCTACTTCGGGGTGTGGAATCAGCCAACGCTGCCCACCACGCTCTCCTGGCGTGATGACCCGGTGGCGTTGACCGGCCATCCCTTCTTCTTCCTGGCCCATGAGGTGGCGCACCAGTGGTGGGGTCAGGCCATCGGGTGGAAGAACTACCACGAGCAATGGCTCAGCGAAGGCCTGGCGCAGTACTTCGCGGTGCTGTATGCGGGCCACGACCGCGGGCCTGACACCGAACGCGCGATGTTCCTGCAGATGCGGGGCTCGGCGCTGGCCCTGTCGCGCCATGGTCCCGTGTACTTCGGGTACCGGCTGGGCCACATCCAGAACGACGGCCGCATCTTCCGTGGGTTGGTCTACAACAAGTCCGCTGTCGTGCTGCACATGCTCCGCCGCTTCATCGGCGACGAGGCCTTCTTCCGGGGCATCCAGCGGTTCTACAGAACCCATCGGTTTCAGAAGGCGGGCACGGGCGACCTCAGGGCGGCGTTCGAGGCGGAAACACCGGTCCCGTTGGAGCGCTTTTTCGAACGATGGGTGCATGGGTTCACCCTCCCGGAAGTCCAGCTGAACTGGCGAATGGACGGCCCGACGGAGCTGGTGGTCCGGGTTGCGCAGCTTGGGGAGACGTTTGATTTCCCCCTGACCGTGACGATCCAGTTCGCGGATGGCGGCACAACACAGCACACCGTGGCTGTCTCCACTCAGTTGCACGAGACCCGGATTCCGGTGGGCGCGCCCGTGCGCCGGGTGGACACCCGTGACGACCTCAGCCTGGTCCGCGTGAAGTAGAATTTGAAGGCTATGGAAACGGTCACGCTGACGATAGACGGCAATCCGGTCACGGTCGAAAAAGGTAAAACACTCCTCCAGGCGGTACTCCAGAGCGGCGGGCACGTGCCGTATTACTGCTACCACCCCGGACTGGGCGTCGACGGCTCCTGCCGCGTCTGCATCGTCAAGATCGAGAAGATGCCGAAGTTGCAGACGTCGTGTTCGACGGTGTGCACCGACGGCATGGTGGTGGCCACCAATACCCCGGACGTGGAAGCCGCGCGCGCCAGCGTCTTTGAATTCCTGCTGGTCAATCACCCGCTGGACTGCCCGGTGTGCGACAAGGGCGGCGAATGCCCCCTGCAGGACTACTCGTATTCGTACGGGCCGGAGCGCAGCCGGATGGACTTCCCGCGCCGGGTGTTTGACGGCGAAGGGGTGAAGGCCGACGTGGACTTCGGCCCCACGCTGATGCTCAACCGCAACCGCTGCATCATGTGCACCCGGTGCGTGCGGTTCATGGAAGAGATCGACGGCGACGCGCAGATTGGCGTGTTCCAGCGCGGCGTCCACAGCGAGATCGCGACGTTCGAGGAACAAGGCGTGCGGTCGTTGCTGTCGGGCAACCTCATGGACGTCTGCCCGGTGGGCGCCATCACCACGCGTGACTACCGCTTCGCGTCGCGGCCCTGGGACAACCCGATGGCCGTGGACACCATCTGCACCGGGTGCGCGAAGGGCTGCAACACCACGGCGTGGATCAAGGCCAAACCCGAGTGGGCGAAGGGCGCGCAGTTGGTGCGCATGACCCCGCGCCACCACGAGGACATCAATCAATACTGGATGTGCGACATCGGCCGCTTCGACTATCACTGGGTCGAGAGCGATCGGCGCCTGCTGCAGCCGCATGTGCGCACGAGCCGCGGGTGTGACGCCACCACATGGGAAGACGCGCTCGTCGCGGTCAAGGGCGCGGTGGACGCCGCCGGCGGCGCGTCACAGGCGCGCGTCCTCGTGTCCGGACATGCCTCGCTTGAAGAGTTGTATGTCCTCAAGCAGTTTGCGCCGCTGACCGGCGGCGTCACGTTTGGCTGGCGGTATCGCGCGAAGCCGCAACCGGCCGGGACGAAGTTCCGCATTCCGGCCGTGGACGCGCCGAACCTCCGCGGCGCACAGGACCTTGGCTTCAAGACCGCAGCCGTCGAGGGTCCCGCCGACGTCACGGGCCTTCGGGCCGCCGTCGACACAGGCGCCGTGAAGATGCTGTATGTCGTGGACCCGGGTCCCGACGGTTCGCTTGGTGACATTGACTGGATCGTGGCGGCGCGGCAGGCCGGCAAGATCAGCTCGCTCATCGTGCAAGGCGTGCTGAAGACGCCGCTGGCCGACGCGGCCGACATCGTGTTGCCGGGGTGCGCGTTTGTCGAAAAGGACGCGACGTTCACCAACATGACGGGCCACGTGCAGCCGGTCTCGCGGGTGATCACGCCGCCGGGAGACGCCGCCGAAGACTGGCAGATTCTGTCCAAGGTGGCGGTGGCGTTTGGCGCGACCGTCGCCGAGACATCGGCCGGTGCCATCCGTCAGGCGATCGCGACCACGCTCGCCGCCGTGCCGGGTTACGCGGCGCTGGCCGAGGTGGCGTTTACCAGGCCGGTGTCGGCGCGCCAGTATCTGCAGGCCTCAAACCCGATGGAGCGCGGCAAGTGGGACACGATGTTCCAGGATCTGCCGCCGGTGAAGTTTGGCGAAGACTTCGGTCCGCTCCCGCGCGCCGATTGAGTAAGACCTC
>JANLHE010000132.1 GCA_024653875.1 Acidobacteriota bacterium | reverse complement strand
CACACGCCGGGCCGCGGAAGCCCTGCGCGCGGCCCTGACGTCCGGGCCCCGGCGCGTTCGCGTGGAAGTGGTGAGCACGTTCGCCAACAAACCCGAGCGGACGCTGGTGTACGAAATTCGCGGCCGTACCGTCCCCGGCGAGCGCATTGTCATTGTCGCCCACGTCCAGGAACCCGGCGCCAATGACAACGCCAGCGGCGCCGCCACGTTGATGGAGCTTGCGCGATCGCTGGGCAGAGCCGTCGCGTCCGGAACGATCCTTGCGCCGGCGCGCACCATCACCTTCCTGTGGCTGAACGAGATCAGCGGCAGCCGCGCGTGGATTGACAACCACAAGGACCTGATGCCCGGCGTCCGGTACATGTTCTCCATGGACATGACCGGCGAGGACATCACCAAGACCGGCGGCAGTTTCCTGGTGGAACGCTGGCCCGACCCAGGAGCGGTGTGGGCCCGCCCCTGGGATCCGCACTCGGAGTGGGGCGCCGGCAGCGTGCGCGCCAACACGCTCAAGGGCGACGTGATCAACGACCTGCACCTGGCGGTATGTGAACTGGTCGCCATGAAATCGTCATGGGTGGTCAGGACCAACCCGTACGAGGGGGGCAGCGACCACACGGTGTTCGGCTCGGCCGGGGTGCCGTCGTTGCTGAACTGGCATTTCACCGACCGGTATTACCACAGCAACATGGACACGGCCGAAAAGACGAGCGGACCCGAAATGCGCAACGTGGGGGTCGCCGTCGCCGCGTCGGCCTGGATCATGGCGTCGGCGAACGAGCCGATGGCCCTGCAGGTGGCGGAACTGGTGGCGTCAGCGGGACGCCGCCGGCTGGCCATCGAACGCCGCGAGGGCGCGGCGCTTGCCGATCACGCCGAGGCGCTCGCCGCGTGGCGCGTCTGGTCAGCCGACGCGGTCCGCAGCGTGGCGCGCCTGATTGTCACCGCGCCATCCCCGGCGTTCGGTTCACGCCTGGAGACGCTGGCGACGGGCATTCAATAAGCCGCTCGTCGGCCGCGTCTTTGCCGTAAGATCCCCCCTGTATTTCATTCCCTGGAGGGGATCCCATGAGAATTCTTAAGTCGTTGGGCGGCCTGGCGGCCCTGATCGTCATTGGCGTGACGGCGGGCGTGCCGGCGCAGGAGCGGGAAGACCGGACACTGCTGTCGCAGGAGCAGATGACGGCCATCATCAACGAGGTGTCCGGCGAGCGCGCCATGCACACCCTGCTCGAGCTGGTGCCGTATCAGCGCGTGCGCAATCCGGAGGAATACAACGGGCACTTCCGCGAGAGCGACGTGATGATGAAGCTCGCGCGCGAGTACGGCTTCGACAACGTCACCATCGAGAGTTTTGCCTCGGGGCAGGCATGGCAGCCCACCCAGGGTGAGTTGTGGATGACCACCCCGAAGGCCGTGAAGCTGTATGACGTGCACGACGTGGCGTTGTCGCTCGCGTCGTTGAACGCCAACGGCGATGCCACGGGTGAACTGGTGGACATCGGCGCGGGCCGGCCGGCCGACTTCGAAGGCAAGGACCTCACAGGCAAGTTCGTGCTGTCGGCGCAGGCGGTGTCAGGCCTGTCGCAGCTGTATGCGAACGCGACTCAGCGCGGCGCCGTCGGCGTCATCGGCATCAACGCGATTGGCGCCCAGCGCGCGCTGGACTATCCGGACCAGATCGTCTCGACCAGCGTGACCGCGCGTGAAGGCACGTCGGCGTGGAACGTGGCGCCTCGGGTGGCCCGTGAACTGCAGGCGCTGCTGGCCCGCGGCGACAAGATCACAATCCGCTCCATCAACAAGAGCGTCCAGGTGCCGACGCGCAGCGAGGTGGTGCACGCGGAGATTCTCGGTGACGGCAGCACCACGCAGGAGGTGGCGATTGGCGGACACCTCTATGAGGGCGTCATCAAGCAGGGCGCCAACGACGACAACTCCGGCTGCGCGCTCACGCTGGAGATCGGCCGGGCGTACATCAAGCTCATCAAGGAAGGGAAGTTGCCGAGGCCGAAGCGGACGATCAATTTCCAGTGGCTGGCGGAGATCAGCGGCACCAATTACTGGCTGAACGCGCACCCTGAGAAAGCTTCAAAGATCATCGGCGACCTGAACTTCGACATGGAAGGTATCCGCGTCTCGCAGAGCCGCAGCTACTGGGTGCTGCAGCGGACACCCGACACGTTCCCGTCGTATATCAACGACATCGCGCAGAGCAACATGGAGTACATCGCGGACATCTCGCGCGAGCGC
>JANLHE010000128.1 GCA_024653875.1 Acidobacteriota bacterium | reverse complement strand
GCGCTCGTTCGTCGTGTTGGCGTGCGCCCTGGCCGCTTCGATCGTGGTGGCCGCCGGTCAGAAGACCACCAACGACGGCATTTACTCCAAAGCGCAGGCGGACGCGGCCAAACCGCAGTTCGACAAGCTCTGCGCGGAATGCCACGCCTTCACCGTGGCGGCCAAGAAGCAGGCCAGGGATTTGCCGCTGGGCGACGAGCCGTTCCTGAAAAAGTGGGAGGGCCGCGGCCTCGAAGAACTGGCTACGGTCATCGTCACGACGATGCCCAACGACGGATCGGCAATCGTCTCCGACGAGGAGACGCTGAACCTGCTCGCCTACATCCTGCAGCGGAATGACTACCCCGCCGGCGCCGCGCCGCTGACCAGAGAGTCCGTGACGGCCGTGATCGCGCGACCAAAGAAGTAGAACCATGAGACGAGGTTTGGTCAGGTCGATGGTGGTGGTGCTGGTGGTGGTCGGGATCACGACACCGCCGCCATCGTGATGTGCTGGCCGGAGGTGGCCGCGGCGCACGGCGTGTCCAATCGTGACGCGGCCTTCGTCCGTACGGTCACGGGTGCCGGCGCCGTTCATGTAACTCGACGCGAAGCACATGGTCACCGGCTACGACCATCTGCTGTTTCTCGTCGGCGTCATCTTCTTCCTCTACCGCACGGTGGACGTGGTGAAGTTCGTCAGCCTGTTCACGCTGGGCCACAGCCTGACGCTGATGGTGGGTGTGCTGGCGAACGTGCCGGCCAATGCCTACCTCATCGATGCCATCATTGGCCTGTCGGTCGTCTACAAAGGTTTTGAGAACATCGGCGGCTTCGAACGCGTCTTCGGCCGCCGGCCCGATGCGCGCTGGGCCGTCTTTATCTTCGGCCTGCTCCACGGCCTCGGGCTCGCCACCAAGCTGCAGGATCTAGTGCCCGAGCGCACCGATTGAAGCTGACGTTAGGGGCGTCGATGCACGGCAGACAGGAAGTCTCGAACAGGACACCTTCACCGTGGAACTGCGGCCGTTCGAAGGCGTCGAGTACAAATACCGGACGGAACAGGGCGCGAGCCTCATCTACACATGGACGGCATCGGCGCCGGTCGGCTTCGACTTTCATGGTGAACCCGACGGCGCACCGGCGCGGTACTCGGAGAGCTACGGCAAGGGCTCCGGTGCGTCGGCCGCCGGATCCTTCCTGGCTCCCAAGCCCGGCGTGCACGGCTGGTTCTGGAAGAACCCCGGCGCCGGCCGCGTGACCGTCACGCTCAAAACGTCCGGGTTCTACGCCGCGTCAACGGAGTATCGAGATGGTGAACGCAAGCAGCGGACGTTCGGCGGACAGTAGGGTCTGGTCTTGGCCAGGTCTTGGCCACACGCCTTTTGGGGGGCAGACTTCCAGTGTCTGGCGCCCCTGGTGGGCGAACTCGACTATGCTGGTCGAGTGAGTCCGACGGTTCTGCGAGTTCGGGGTTTTCGTTTCTACTTCTTCTCGCGTGAGGAGCCCAGAGCCCACGTCCACGTCCAGAACGCAGACGGGGAGGCCAAATTCTGGATTGAACCAACGGTCGAGCTGTTTGCCAACTACGGGCTCAAGGCCCAACAGATCACCGAGGCCCAAGGGGTTGGTTGAGGAGCATATCAATGACATCCGTCGCGCCTGGGCGAAACACTTTCCCCGCTGAAGTGACGAACGTGTCAGCCCACGGTTTCTGGCTGTTCGTCGGCGACCGGGAGTTGTTTGTCCCCTTCGAGCACTTCCCGTGGTTTCGTGATGCGTCCATCGGGGCGATTACCAACGTCCAACTCCCAAGTCCCCATCATTTGTATTGGCCGGACCTGGACGTCGATCTCGCCGTCGAGTCGGTCGAACATCCTGAAAAATACCCGCTCGTGAGTCAGGTGCGGCCGGACGTTAAAGGAGCTCGCGCCAAATGAAGGCATCCCTCGCTGCACTCGCCCTTGTTGTATTCACACCGATTGTGGCCGCGGCGCAAGCCGTGCCCGAACCGTACCAAACGGTCCTGACCACGCTCGGCAAGACCGGAGACTTTAAGGACAACGTCCTGAAGGTCAACATTCCACGCGGCGACGTGGCGGTGACGATCGCCGGTCGCTCAGCGCCCACGCCGTTCGGCTTCGGCGGATGGGTCGCATTTGCGAAGGGCGACCACGACATGGACGTCATGATGGGCGACCTCGTGCTCACCGAGGACGAAGTCAACCCGGTGATGTCCGCGATTCTCACCAACGGCCTTCAGGTCACCGCGCTGCACAATCACTTCTTCTGGGATCAGCCGCGGATGTTCTACATGCACGTGCACGGCCATGGCACGGCGGCGGCGATCGCGAAGCAACTCAAGCCGGCCATCGATCTCATCAACGGGTTTGCGGCGAAGCGGGCCAGGCCGGCCGCGCCAGCCGTGCCACCTCTCGGCGCGGCTGAAGCCACGCCCTACACACGGCCGGCACTCGATACGGCGGCCCTCGCGAAGATCATCGGCACCGCGGGCGAGCAGAACGGCGCGGTCTACAAGATCACAATCGGCCGGCCGGATATCGAGATACGCGAACACGGCGCCCTGGTGAACAGCCGGATGGGACTGAATACGTGGGCGGCGTTCACGGGCACCGATACCAATGCCATGGTGGCAGGTGATGTGGCCATGCTCGAACACGAGGTGATGCCAGTGCTCGCTGCCCTGCGGGCCAACGGCCTCGACATTGTGGCCATCCACCACCACATGACGGACACCCGCCCAGTTGTCATCTTTCTCCACTACTTCGGCACGGGACAGGCGACGCAGCTTGCCAAGGGTGTGCGCGCCGCCGTCGACCTGCTGGGGAAAGGCGCCCCAGCCAGGTAATGGCGACGATGGGCAGACGCCGAGACGATCAACTTCACCCGCTTCGAAGTGGAGTTGCGCGAGAAGCGGCA
>JANLHE010000127.1 GCA_024653875.1 Acidobacteriota bacterium | reverse complement strand
CAGGTGACGGAGTATCTCCAGGGAGACCATGGCCGGCTGGATGCCCTGCGGGCCGAAGCCGCTCGACTGGCCCACGCGGGAGCGTTCTCCGACGCGGAGGCGTGTTTCGCCGAGTTCTGTTGCGGCTTGAACCGGCACATCGATGCGGAAGAAACGATTCTGTTTCCCGCGTTCGAGCAGATGACGGGCATCGCCAACGGCCCGACTGCCGTGATGCGGGCGGAGCATGTCGCGATCCGCCAAGGGATGGGTGTCGCGTCGCGGGCGCTGACATCGCGCGATGGCGCGGCGTGGGCGGCGGCGGTCGACGATCTGGCTGATCGTCTCTCGATGCACAACCTGAAGGAAGAACACATGCTCTATCCGGCGATCGACCGGGTGGCCGGCACCGATCAGGAGCGCGACGATCTCGTCACCCGGCTCCAGGCGGTGTGAGCGCGCCCCATCACCAGCCGGATCAGCCGTGGTACGAACGGCTCTCGGCGAGCCACGGGTCGCCGAGCGGCACGGGTGATGCGCGCCGGAACGCCCGCGCGAACACGACGACGAACACCACGCCGGCCAGCAGGAACGGCGCGGCCTCCCAGACACCAAAGGACGGGCCTCCGGAGACGACCGCCGGGCGGACCATCAGATAGAGGTCCAGGACCCGGCCGGCCAGCACCACCACCGCCGCCCAGGCGAGGCGCCGATCCAGTTTGGCTGTCTTCGGCAGCAGCAGGGCGAACGGCACCGCCCAGTTCAGCAGCACGTTGAGGTAGAAGAGCGACCGCCACCAGCCCGTCTGTCGACGCACGAAGTAGACCGCCTCTTCGGGCAGATTGGAGTACCAGATCAGCATGTACTGGCTGAACCAGATGTACATCCAGAAGACGCTGAACGCGAACAGCAACTTGCCGAGATCGTGCAGGTGCTCGGCACGCACGACACCGCGCAGCACGCCGGAGGCTCCCAGCCGGAGGACCAGCAGGATCACGACGGCCAGCGTCGAGGTGAATAACCCCGCGAAGTTGTAGATCCCGAAGATCGTGCTGTACCAGTGCGGTTCCAGCGACATGATCCAGTCAAAGCTCGCGAGCCAGAAGCTGAACGCGAAGACGACCACGAACGACACCGAGAGTGCCGTGCGCCGCGTGGCCAGCGAGGGGTGATCGCTGCGATCCTGCGCCCGCGAGGCGCGGATGATGCCTGTCGCGAACAGCAGCCAGAGCGAGACGTACACCGCCGCGCGTCCCAGAAAGAATCCGGGACTCAGCCAGAAACCCTTGAATCCCGTGAAGTGTTCCGCGTGCGCCATCCAGGGATAGATCGACGGATGGATCGCAAACACCAGGGCAAGGCCCGCCGCGCCGAACGGAAGGACGGACACCATCGCCTCGGGGATCCTCCGGAGGGCGACCGCCCACGTCGCGCCGCACGCGTCATTCAACGCGATGAAAAACAGGCCGCCGAGCCCGAGGCCCAGGAGGCCGTAGCTGGCCATGAGCATGGCCGCCCAGGTGCGATCCGGGCTCCACACAAGACCCGCGGCGATCCCCGTCACGGCCGCGCAGGCCGTGGCCGCTGTCCATCGCCCCGGTGGGAGGATCCTCATGGCTGCTGACTCCCCTGCAACTGCCGGACGTACGCCACGATCCTCCATCGATCCACCGCGTCGATCTGGCTCGCGTACGGCGGCATGTTCAGTTGCCCGTAGGTGAGCACGTGAAAGATCTGGCCGTCCTTCATGTCGCGCGCATGCGGCGCGAGCAACGACACCGGAGGCGGGAATCCGCGCGCGACCACGGGACCGTTGCCCACGCCCGTGTCGCCATGGCAGATCGCACAGAACGTCTGGAACAGCGTGGCGCCGCGGCGCAGCGCCTGCTGATCGATCGGCGGCGCGCTCAGCTCGAGGCCGGCGCGCAGGGCATCAGCCGGGGTCGCGAGATAGTGAAGGGGCGATGCCCCGCGGGCGATTGTCCCGTCCGGAGGCACCTGCAGTACGCCTCCGCTGCCGAATGCCGGGTCCGCCGCGTACGACTCGGCCGCGAGCGAGTATGCCATCTCGGGCAGGTAGTCCCTGGCCGGTACCGCCGGATCGCGGTCCAGGGCGGCGTTGGCGCCAATGGCCGCGAGCAGCGCGAGGGCGAGCACGACGTTCAGCGCCTTCATCGCCGTCTGCCCTCGTCCACACGTTCTGCCTTCGTCCACGTGTTCGGTGACCGCCACGGCCCGGTGCTCCTCGAACAGGGCGCGCACGCGCGCCGTCGTCTCCTCCGCGCTGGTCTGCTCGATGACAAGGGCGAACCGATCGTCTGTCGTACGCGGAACGAGTGCGGGCCTCCGCCGGCCCGGCCAGAGTCTGGCGACGGCGAACAGCGCGCCCACGGTCGCCAGGCCCGCGAAGAGCACCATGACTTCGAACGTAATCGGCACGAAGGCGGGCAGCGAATTGTCGGGCTTCCCGCCAACGTTCACCGGCCAATCCACGACGGCCGTCCACCACTCGAACCACAGTTTCAATATGGCGCCCGTGAGACCGGCGACCAGGCAGACCCAGGAAAGCCGGGACGGCGCGAGACCCATGGCCGTGTCGAGACCGTGGACGGCGTAGGGTGTATAGGTATCGACGATCGTCAGACCTGCCACCCGCGCGGCGCGCGCCGCCGAGAGGATGTCCTCCCCATTCTCGAATGACCCCACGACCAGGCTCCGGCTCACGCGCTCACCCCGCTTCGTTCGTGCCGGTCGGCAGCCATTGCCCCCTTGACCTCCGCCATGGCGATCACGGGAATGAACCGGCAAAACAACAGGAATGCCGTAAAAAAGAGCCCGAAGCTCCCGACAAGCGTGGCAACCTCGACGATCGTCGGCGCGTACCCCGTCCAACTCGCCGGCAGGAACCCGCGGTGGAGCGACGTCACGATGATGACAAACCGCTCGAACCACATCCCCACGTTCACCAGAAGCGCCACCACCAGCACCGCCGACACGCGACGCCGCACCGCTCGAAACCACAGCACCTGCGGGATGAGCACGTTGCAGCTCACCATCGTCCAGTACGCCCAGGCGAAGGGCCCGAACGCACGGTTCAGGAAGGCGAATTGTTCGTAGGTGTTTCCGGAGTAGGCGGCCGTGAAGAACTCCGTGATGTACGCAAGGCCGACCATGCCGCTCGTCGCGATGACGAGCTTGCACATGACATCGATGTGTCTCGACGTGATGTAGTCCCTCAGGTCGAGCACGGCGCGCGAGATGATCATCAGTGTCAGCACCATCGCCATGCCGGAGAAGATGGCGCCGGCCACGAAGTAGGGCGGGAAGATCGTGGCGTGCCAGCCAGGCAGGACCGAGGTCGCGAAATCCCAGCTCACGATGGTGTGAACGGAGAGGACAAGCGGCGTCCCGAGACCCGCGAGTAACAGGTACACCAGTTCATACCGGTGCCACGTTCGTCCCGACCCGTCCCAGCCAAGGCTGAAAAAGGACACGATCCGCTGCCGGAGGCCGGGGGCAAGGCGATCCCGAATCGTCGCCAGATCCGGGATCAGGCCGACGTACCAGAACGTCGCGGAAATCACGAAATACGTCGAAATCGCGAAGGCGTCCCACGCCAGCGGCGACCGGAAGTTGATCCACAGCGAGCCTCGGAAGTTGGGATACGGCAGGAGCCAGTACGCCACCCACGGGCGACCCACATGAATGATCGGAAAGATCCCGGCGCACATGACCGCAAACAACGTCATCGCCTCCGCTGCCCTGTTCACCGAGGTCCGCCACCGCTGCCGGAGGAGGAAGAGGATCGCCGAGATGAGGGTGCCCGCGTGCCCGATGCCGATCCAGAAGACGAAATTGGTGATGTCGAACGCCCAGCCGACGCTGTTGTTCTCTCCCCACACGCCGACACCGGTGACCATCTGGTAACCGATCGCCACGAGGCCGACGCCCAACGCCGAGAACGACAGCAGGAACGCCGCCCACCAGGGAAAACCGGCCCGCCGGTCCAACGGCGCGCACACGTCGCGCGTGACCTGCGCCAGCGACTTGTCACCGTCGATCAGCGGTAAGCGCATCCGGGTCGGCATCGCCTCAGCCATCGTGTTCACTCTCCGCCACCGCCACGCTCGACTGCCGGACGACCTTGAGATACGTCACCGACGGCCGTACGTTCAGCGCTTCCAGGACCGTATAGCCGCGCCTGTCGCGCGCGGCCACCGCCACGCGGCTGGTGGGATCGTTCATGTCCCCGAACGTAATCGCCTGCGCGGGACACGATTGCTGGCACGCGGTCTGAACGTCGCCGTCCTTCACCGGCACGCCGAGCCGCCGCGCTTCAATCTTGGCGTCCTGAATCCGCTGCACGCAAAACGTGCATTTTTCCATCACGCCGCGCGATCGCACCGCCACATCGGGATTGAGGATCAGATGCTCGGTGCCGGGGTCGCGCGAGTACTCGAACCAATTGAACCGCCGCGTCTTGTAGGGACAGTTGTTCATGCAGTACCGCGTCCCCACGCAGCGGTTGTAGACCTGCTGGTTGAGCCCCTCCTCGCTGTGCAGCGTGGCGAGCGTCGGGCAGACCGTCTCGCACGGCGCGTGCGCGCAGTGCTGGCACAGCATGGGCTGCGAGGCCATGTGCTGGCCGTCCGCATCCTCCGAGAAATAGCGGTCAAGTCGCAGCCAGTGCATCTCGCGGTTCCGCCGGACCTCGTCCTTGCCCGCAATCGGCACGTTGTTCTCGATCTGGCAACCGACGACGCAGGCGGAACATCCGGTGCAGGCATGCAAATCGATCACCATCCCCCACCGATGGCCGGTGGCGGGGTGATCCTCCGGCCACAGGTTCGCCGGCGATTCGACTGGTCCCGGTTCGCTCGACGCCAGATCCGACGCGGCGATGTCTTGAACGATCGGCCACCGCTCGCCGCCCGCTGGCGCGAGCCGTGCCGGCACGGTCAACGTGTGATGATCCTGCGTGCAGGCGAGCGCGTGCGTCCTGCCGGTTCGCGTCAACGTCACGCCGGAGGCCGTGGTCCCGCGCCGCCCGTCATCGACGCGCACGAACCGCACGGCGTTCGCGCCGATCCGGCCATTCTCGCCGACCGTTGGCCGGCTCTGGAACCAGTGATGGCCGATGGTCTTGAACCGTTCGGTCATGGCGCCGCCGTACCCGAGGGCGACGGCCACGACCCGGTCGTGCTGCCCGGGCTGCACCAGGGCTGGCAGTTCGAGCGATTGGCCCCCGGTGTCGATCCTGACCACGTCACCCGTGGTGATCTGCCGCGCGGCGGCCAGGCCAGGTCCGATGGAGGCATAGTTATCCCACACGATCTTCGTGACGGGATCCGGCAGTTCGTGCAGCAACGGGTTGTAGGAGTGTTCACCGGCCGGCATCGCCGGCTTGTGGTACAGCACCAGATGCACGGCATCCGGCACCGCCGGGGGGCGGTTCGAATTCGGGGTGGCCGGCACGAACGCACCGGCCGTGGTGGCGGCGCTGACGGCCGCGTGGCCGGCCTCAAGCGTCGCGTCCCAGAAACGGTCGAAGTCCGGCACCGCCGTCTGACGCGGAAAGATCGTCTCGCGCCAAGTCCGGCGAACGAGCTCGTAGGCCGGCGCCGGAGCTCCAGCCCACATTGACAGGGACTCGATGAACGCCCGCGTGTGACCGAGTGGACGCACCGTGGGCTGCGTCAGGCTGGCCACGCCAGCGACCGCCTCGCTGTCGCCCCATGCCTCGAACGCACTGTGGTCCGGGCAGACCACGTGGGCGGCGGCGCTGGTCTCGTCGGGGCGTTCCGCGAAGCTGACGAGCAATGGCACGGTCGTCAGCACGTCTCCACCGGGCAGATCGAACACGGGATTCGCGCGCGACACGAGGAGCGCGGCAATGCGCTGATCGCGGACGTCCTGCAACAGCCGCGCGACGGCGCGATCGTCACCGCGTCGCTGCTGTGACGGCCGGCCGAGATCGAGGGTGCTGCCGTAGTTGCCAAGCGCCTGGTTGATCCGGTTGCATCGGATCTGCATCGCGAGGTCGCCGCTTCCAGCAACGACGAGGCTGCGACCGCGCGCGGCCAGCAGCCGTTCGGCCAGCATCCCTGCTGCCCCCGATCCGGCGCGCCCGTTCTCGATGATGTCGGCCACATCGAACACGAGCGCATCAGCCTCGTCTGGAGCCATGCTGATCCGGAGATCGGCTTTTCCGCCGGTGAGTGACACACGTGACTCGACCTGCGCGTGCCAAGCCAGGGGACCGGACGCCTGGCGGCGGCGCCTGGCATAGCCGGCGGTGAACTCAACGGGTGAAATCCAGGGGCCCAGAAAATCCGCATCGACGCCCACGATCACATCCGCGCGCTCGAACAGGTGGCGCGGCAGCGCGCGGACGCCGTGCGTGACCAGGTGTGCGTCGAGGATCGCCGACGCTGAAATCTCGTCGTATTCGACGTGCGCGGCGTCCGGCAGCGTGTCCAGGAACCTCCCGATGGCGCCGCGGGCGGACGGGCTGTGAACGGTCGACGTCAGAACCCGTACGCCGCCGCCACCGCGGCGGATCGTGTCCAGACGGGATCGCATGTCCGCATCGACCACCGCCCACGTGGACGCGACGCCCCGCAGTTGCGGTGCGCGGAACCGGGCGCGGTCGTACACGCTCAGGAGCGCCGCCTGGCCGACGGCGCAGACGCCCCCGGCCGACAACGGATGGTCGGGACACCCCTCCACTTTGATGGGCCGGCCGTCGCGCTCCTTGACCCGCAGACCGCAGCCGGCCGCACAACCGCCGCACGTGGTCGCGTACCAGCGTGCGCGGCCCGGAACGACACCATCGGGCTGCGCCACGTACGGGATCGCGTGGCGAATCGGGGCGCGACTGCACGAGGACGCCACGACCCCGGCCACGCTGAACCCGGCGAGGCGCAGGAAGTCACGGCGCGAGGCGCCGTCCGGCTCCGCGTCCAGGCGCGTCGCGTGATCTTCACGATCGTGGGGACGGTCTCGCTCGTTCAGGCTCTTCCAGTAGCGGCTTGGCATCACTGACGTCCTCAGTAGTGGCACGTGGAGCAGTCAATGGACGCGCGGACCGCCCTGCCGCCGATTCCCGTCCGATTGGCCGCGCGATGGCAATTGACGCACCAGCCCATGCTGAGGTCCGACGTCTGGCGGACCCGCTCCATCGTTTCGACCGGGCCGTGACACGTCTGGCACGTGACCCCGGCGGCCACGTGGGGCCGGTGGTCGAACGCGACGTAATCCGGCAGATTGTGGACGCGGGTCCAGACGATCGGGCGCGGCGGCGTCCCGGGTGATGACTGCAGGCGCTCGTCGAGTCCCATCGCGTCGAAGAGCTTCCGCAACTCGGACGAGACGACCAGTCGCGGCGTTTGGCCCGCCTTCGCCGCCCGTTGCTCCTCGTCTCGAACCGCACCGAGCGGGGCTGTCACGAATCGGTGGCAATTCATGCAGATGGCAGTCGCCGGCACGCCCGCCACGCGACTGCGTTCCGCATTCGGGTGGCAATAGAGGCACGCCATCCGCAGGTCGCCCACGTGCAGCCGGTGGGAAAACGCGATGGGCTGCTCCGGTTCGTAGTCCTGCTGGTTGCTCGGCAGGTGCACCACGCCGGAGCGCGCCGCCAGGACCGCCGTGGCCAGGACGACCGCGGTGGCCAGGACAATCGCCGTGATGCGCTGGTTCACTGCGCCACCTTCGGGCGGCGATACCAGCGCGCGACCTGCGTCTTCCGCCACAGGTACGGGACCGGTGCCACCAGCACATGCACCAGCCGCGAGAACGGCGCAAGCGCCAGGAGCACGAACGCGTTGACGATGTGCAGCTTGATGAGCCACGGCATCGCGGCCAGGATGGTGACATCAGGGGTCAGCGTGAACAGCGATCGCAGGTATGGCACCGCGATGGCGGCGTACCAGGACGCGCCCCACGGATACAGGACCGCGACCATCACGCCGCTGGCGGCCTGGAGCAACAACAGCGACAGCACGATCCAGTCGCGGCCGGTCGTGACCCGGGCGATGGCCGGGACCGAGTGACGCCGCACCATGGCGGCCACCAGGCCGATGACCGTCATGACCCCGAATGCCAGGGCAGTCACCTCGAGGATGTAGAGTCGCACCGGCCGGCCGTTCCAGGCCAGGACCTCGCGCGGAAACAGGAATGCGATCAGGTGGCCCGCCAGCACCGTCAATATCCCGTAGTGGAGCGGCACCAGCGCCCAGAAGTGCTGGCGGTTCTCCAGAAACTGGGAGGACAGGCTGGAATACGTGTACGGCATCATCCGGTAGCGGACGACTGATGCGATCACGAACAGCGCCAACGCCACATAGGGCAGGGCGCCGAAGAGGAACATGTCGAAGAGAGGCGCGACGTTAGTCATGGCCTGCTCCGCTGGCGTCGGCCGCCCGCGCGGCCTGCGCCGTCAGCTCGCGGGCCGCGCGCACGAGGTCCGCGAACGGATTGTCGTCCGGCACGGCCGCCCCGATCTTGTCGAGCGCCGGCGTGAGGTAACGCGTGGCGAACGCCGCGCGCGCGTCGCCCGCCATCAGGCCGACAAGCGGCAGCACGTGCCGCAGGTGATCGGGCAAGTCCCCGGCTTCGCTGATGTCCGCCGCGCGCAGACGCTCGCGCAGCATGACGAGAAACGGCCCGCGTTCGTACTGCTCGCCGAACAGGTGCCAGCCGATTTCGAGCGCCGCGGCCGGGTTCAGATCGAAGGTGGCGGTAAACTGTTCCTGCAAGATCGCCGTGCCCAACGCCTCGGTGCGTGCCGCAAAGCGTGCTATCGCCGGATGATCGGCTCCCGCGGCGCGGATGTGCGCCGCGTATCGGTCGTCCGGGTAGGCGAACAACGGTCCAAGTCGCGTCAGGGCATCCATCTACACGCCTCGCTTTGGTCCGGCAATGAAGCCAAAGCCCGCGCCTTGTTTATGCGGCTCCGGCCCTTCCAGCATCTCCAACGCCTGTTCGCGCTGCATCGGTGGAATGACAAACCGGTCGTCGAACGTGCAGAGGGACGTGAGGCGATAGATGGCCTCCGCCTCCTCCGGCGAACAGTCGGCCTCGCGGAGCATCCGCTCGGCGGTCGCCATGTCCACGTCTCCAACGGTCACGGCGCGCCGGTACCATCGCACCGCTTTCTGTTTGCGCAACGCGTACTTCACCGGCCCGCCGTGCCCGGCGCCGAACAGGTTCGCCAGGAACTGCAACGGCACGCGAGAGTCGTCAATGTCGGAGAACAGATCGGTCGACACGCCATCAACGACCGCGCCCGTTCGATTCGCCATCACCGGCGCCATGGGCGGCACGTAGAACAGCATCGGCAGCGTGCGGAACTCGATGTGCGGCGGCAACGCGATCTTCCAGATCTTGACGAACTTGTAGACCGGCGATCGTTGGGCCGCGTCGATCACGGAGTCATGGACGCCGCTGGCGCGCGCGGCGGCGATGACCGCGGGATCGCTGGGGTCGAGAACGATCGAGCGGTGCGCTTCGACCAGATCCTCCGCCGGGCTCGACGCGACCGCCTCGATCCTGTCCGCGTCATACAACAGCACGCCGAGGTACCGGATCCGGCCCACGCACGAGTGGAAGCACGCGGGTGCCTGTCCGGTTTCCAGCCGCGGGAAGCAGAGAATGCACTTCTCGGACTTCCCGGTGTGCCAATTGAAATACACCTTCTTGTACGGGCAGGCGGCAATACACGCACGCCACGCGCGGCAGCGCGTCTGGTCCACCAGCACGATGCCGTCCTCGCCGCGTTTGTACAGGGCGCCGGACGGGCACGCGGCCACGCACGCCGGATTCAGGCAGTGATTGCAGATCCTCGGGAAGTAGAAAAAGACGAGCCGCTCGACGGCCGACAACTGCTGCCGCTGCTCTATTGTCAGCCCGGCGAGGTTGGGATCGCTCTCGGCGTACACCGGCGATCCGCCAAGATCGTCATCCCAGTTCGGGCCGGCGTTGATCTCGCACGGCTCGCCGGTGACCATGGAAATCGGCCGGGCGGTCGGCTGATCGGTGCCCTCCGGCGCGTTGAACAGATGCTGATAATCGTACGTCCAGGGGTGGTAATAGTCGTCAAGGGTCGGCATGTTGGGATGGTGAAAGAGATTCGTCACGCTCTTGGCCTTGCTCATCGACCGGAGCTGCAGCTTGCCGTCCTGGACCTGCCATCCGCCATTGAACTTGTCCTGGTCCTCCCACTGTGTCGGATAGCCCGTGCCGGGCTTCGTCTCGACGTTGTTCCACCACATGTACTCAGTGCCCTTGCGATCCGTCCAGATGTTCTTGCACGCGACGCTGCACGTGTGGCAACCGATACATTTGTCCAGATGAAACACCATCGAGACCTGCGAGCGAACGTTCATCTCGATCTCCTCACCAGATGAGCTGCGGCAGCTTGCGCACGAGGATGTGGGTATCGCGGTTGACACCCGTCGGCCCCCAGTAGTTGAAGTGGTACGTGAACTGCCCGTAGCCGCCGACCATCAGATTCGGCTTCAGGCGCGTCCGCGTCAGGCTGTTGTGGCCACCGGCGCGCCGGTTCTTGCGCAGCGGCGACCGGGGCACCGACAGGGTCCGCTCGGGAGAGTGGTACTGGATACACACGCCGCGCGGAATCCGCGCGCTGACCACGGCCCGCGTCACGACGACACCGTGGTCGTTGTGGACTTCCACCCAGTCGTTGTCGTTGATCTCGATGGAGGCCGCGTCGTGGTCGTTGATCCACAGCGGCTCGATGCCGCGCGACAGCGTCATCATCCGGTGCGTGTCGCCATAGGTGGAGTGGATGTGCCACTTGCCGTGCGGCGTCAGGTAGTTGAGCTGCAGCGTCGGGCCGTCGTGCTGGCTCAGGCGCAGGTCCGCATAGTCCTTCGGCTGAGGCTTCGGCTTGTACGTCGGCAGGTGTTCGCCGAAATCGATGTAGCCCTGATGGTCCAGGTAGAAGTGCTGGCGGCCGGTCAGCGTCCGCCACGGCACCAGGCACTCCACGTTGTAGGTAAACGGCGAGTACGGACGCCCGTTGTCCATCAAGCCAGACCACATCGGGCTGTTCACGAACCGCTGCGGCCGGGCCTGGATGCCCTTGTAGTCGGTTCGCACGCTGCGTGACTTCTCCGCGAGATGGGTCAGCGGCAGCCCCACGCGTTCCTGCGTGTTGAGGTAGGACCGGTACGCCAGCTCGCCATTGGTGGTCGTCGCGAATTCAAGGATGATGTTGCACGCCTCTTCGTCGCACAGCAGCGAGGGATACGTGCCACCCCCCCACTTTTGCACCGGCCCGCGCGCGACGGCCGCGTCGTACACGTCCTGGACATCGTAGTGCGTGCCATGCGCGCCAAGACCGCCACTGCGCACCAGCGGCCCGAACGAGATGTACTGGTTGTAGATGTTGCGGTAGTCGCGCGTGACCACCTTCAGCCCGGGCATCGTCTTTCCCGGGATGGCCTCGACTTCGCCGGCATACCAGTCGCGGATGGCCGGCTGCGCGATTTCCGCGATGGTATCGTGCGCGAGCGGCGAGGCGACGATGTCCTTGACCGGTTCGGGAAAGTGCCGCGGTGCCAGTTCCGACAGCTTCTTGGCGATCGCGCGGAAGATCTGCCAGTCGCTCTTCGACTCCCACGACGGCGGCACGGCCGCTGAAAGCGGATGAATGAAGCTGTGAAGGTCCGTCGAGTTGAGATCGGCCTTTTCATAGAACGTGGCGGCCGGCAGCACGATGTCGGAGTAGAGCGCCGACGTGTCCATGCGGAAGTTCAGATCGACGACCAGGTCCATCTTGCCCACCGGCGCATGCTCGTGCCAGACGATCTCCTTCACCGAGCCTTCGGCGACCTCCGTCGCCAGCTTGTTCGTGTGGGTGCCGAGGTAGTGGTGGAGGAAGTACTCGTGCCCCTTCGCGCTGGACATCAGCGCGTTGCCGCGCCAGATGAACCAGACGCGCGGCCAGTTCTCCGGCGCATCCGGATCCGCCACCGCGAACTTGAGCCGCCGGGCCTTCAGGTCCTCCACCACGTGGCTGACGATGTCCGCGTCGGTTGTCGCGCCGGCCGCCTGCGCCTCCGCGGCGACCTGGAGCGGACTGCGATCGAACTGCGGGTAGAACGGCAGCCAGCCATTCCGAACGGCGAGCACCTGGATGTCCGCTGTGTGGCCCTTGGCCAGCGTCGGCCGCCCGCCGGCATCGGGCACCGTGTGGTAGTCGGTGAAGTCACGCTCGTACCGCCACTGGTCGGTGTTGATGTAGTGCCAGCTTGGCGCGTTCTGCAGGCGGGCCGCGGCGTGCCAGTCGCGTCCGAACGCCATCGCGGACCACGGCTCGCCGGGAGCAAGCTTCTCCTGGCCGACGTAGTGCGCGAGGCCGCCGCCATTCACGCCCACGCAACCGCAGAACATCAGCGCGTGGATGGCCGATCGGTACATCAGGTTGTTGTGGTACCAGTGGTTGATGCCGGCACCGATAATGACGATGCACTTCCCGTTGGTCAGACGCGCCGTCTCCCCCCATTCGCGCGCAAAACGGATGAGCGTGTCACGACCGAGGCCGGTGTACTGCTCGGACCATGCCGGCGTGTACGGCGCCGAGGCGTCGTTGTAGTCGGCAGGGTAGGCCCCGGCGAGGCCGCGCGGGACGCCGTACTGCGCCATCAACAGGTCGTACACCGTCGTCACGGTCGCCGTGGAGCCGTCGGCGAGCCGGACGCGCTTGGCGGGCACCGAGCGGCTGAGCGTCGCGCCCTGGCCGAAATCGTCGAAGGTCACCGGCACCTCCGCATCGGACGCCGAGAGGAACGTGAGCTGCGGGTCGATGTCCGACCCCAGCAGGCCGTCCTTCAACTGGAGGTTCCACTTGCCCTTCTCCGTGCTCCATCGGAAACCGACGCTGCCCATCGGCATCTTCGGCCGCGATTCCAAGGTGTCCCACATCAGGAATTGCCAGTCCCCATTCTCGACGGCCTGGTAATCGGCCAGCCGGTTGGCCCGCAGCAACTGGCCGGCGTGCCAGGCGCCGTCGCGCTGGTGCAACTCGACGAGCAGCGGGGCGTCGGTGTAGCGCTTGGTGTAGTCGGCGAAGTACGGAATGGTCTGGTCGTGATGAAACTCCTTGAGGAGGACGTGATTGACCGCCATCCACCACGCGCCGTCCTGACCGGCGTTGATCGCCATCCACTCGTCGGCGTACTTCGCGACCTGGTTGAAATCGGGCGCGAAGACCCACAGCTTCGAGCCGTTGTGACGTGCTTCGGCCACGAAGTGGCAGTCGGGCGTTCGGGTCATGTTCAGATTCGAGCCGACCGCCGCGATCAGCTTGGCGTTGTACCAGTCGGCCGACTCGTGCACGTCGGTTTGCTCACCCCAGGTCTCTGGGGACGCGGGCGGGAGATCGCTGTACCAGTCGTAGAAGGACAGCGCGCTGCCGCCAATCAACTGCAGATACCGGGTGCCGGACGCGTAGCTGATCATCGACATCGCGGGGATGGGCGAGAAGCCGGTGATGCGATCGGGGCCGTATTTCTTGATGGTGTACAAATTCGCGGCCGCGATCAGCTCGAGCGCGGTGTCCCAGTCGAACCGGCGGAAGCCACCCTTCCCTCGGGCCGTTTGCCACCGCGCCCGCTTGACCGGATCCTCGACGAGCGACCGCCACGCCTCGACCGGGTCGTCATGCTCCGCCCTGGCCGCGGTCCACAGATCCAGCAACGCGCCTCGCACGTACGGGTACCGGACGCGGATCGGGCTGTAGAGATACCAGGAAAACGAGATACCCCGCTGGCACCCGCGCGGCTCGTACGGCGGAATCCCGTCCTGCAGCAGCGGGTAATCGAGCTGTTGCATTTCCCAGGTGACGATGCCGTCCTTGACGTAAATCCCCCACGAGCAGCCGCCCGTGCAGTTCACGCCGTGGGTGCTGCGAACGATCTTGTCGTGCTGCCAGCGGTTCCGGTAGAACTCTTCCCACTGGCGCAGTGACGCCTTGTCCTCGTCTTTGATCCACCGGACGCTGTGCTTCGACATCATGACCTCGTCAACCGCCGACGCCCGACGAGCGTCCGCCGTACGTTCGTGAAACGATTGCGCCAGGCCGACGTGAGCGCGATGAGCCCAACGACCGCGCCCCCGACCCCCAGGAGCAGGAACTCCAGCAGGCCGCCGCGGTTGTCCTGGCCGCCCTGGCGGGCGGCATGCTCGAAGTGGGCGACAAGCGCGAAGACCTCGCCGTCGGCGATGCCGGCCTGCGCAAACACGCCGCGCATCGTCGGAGTCGGCGGCGCGTTGAGCCAGGTGGCGAGCGCCTTGCGTCCCAGGAGCCGTTCATAAACACGCGTCAGGTCAGGACCCAACTGGCCGCCGCCAAGACCGCCGATGCCGCGGATCGTATGGCACGAGATGCAGGAGGGCCCGCCGCCCGACAGCCGGCGATCGCCACGGAAAAGGGCCCGCCCGAGGTTGATGTCCTGCCCAGTGAACGGCCGCTCGCTGATCTGGATGCCGGCGAACTGCGACTTCGGCAGGACCGATTCAGCCCCGATCAGGTCGAGAATCCTGCCCACCAGGATCCGATCCAGCGTCGTCAGGGTCGGCATCACCACCCCACGAGCCTCCTGCTGCAATTGAAGCGCGTACGGATCGGCGCGCGCGATGACGTCCGACGGCGCCAGGATGAACTCCACGAGCCAGGCGCGGTCGCGCCGGGTCGCCACGTCCTTGAGATCCGGACCGACGAGACGCCCGCCGCCAATGGTGTGGCAGCTTGCACAGTTCTGCTTGAAGTACACCGCCGTGTCCTGCGCCGCTGCCGGCGATGCGCTGGCGGCCAGCAGCACCCCCCCTATCACCCACGGCCGCACGTGCCGCGCTCGCTTAACCACGCCGCCCTCCATGGCCACCCGAGACCGGCGGGAACAGAACATCCAGGTGCCGCACATGCCTCTCCCACACCGCTGCCAGGTCGTCGATCGCCACGATCACATCCGCCCGGGCGTCGGCCTCGTTACGAGCCAGCGCGCTCTGCCGGTGCTGAAACAGATCGAAGAGCGCCGCGACAGCCTGCCGTTCCCGCTGGATGCCTTCCACCCAGTTCGGATCGTCGAATGCCGTGAGCCCGGCCGCCTCCTCCTCCAATCTGAAATGCGTCTTCAACCTTGTCTCCCACATCTCCACGAACTCGGACACCTCTCTGGACAGGTCGGCGGTCAAGGACGCAGTACCGAGGCGTTCGGCCGCTTTCGTGAGACGGGCGAGGTCACGCTCGACACCAGCGTGATCGCGCCGAGTTTGCGCCAGCGCCCGCGCGGCGAACCCCGTCATGCGCGGCAGTGTATCGACGCGCGGTGTCGCGCCGCCATGATGAGGGATAAGAAAAACCTCGGGAAACAGGCGGGTTTCGGCGCGCGTATGATGTGCGTCATGTTCGTGGCCGCGCGGCCTCCGGGACCAGGCTCCGCACGAGCGCGTGCAACAGGCCGGCAAAGGCCGCGACCCAGGCGACAAGCGCGACGTAGACGAAGTAGCGGGGAATCACCTCGAGAAACTCGAGTTCCATGGTGCGCGCCATGCCGAGGGTACAGGCCGTGTACATCCCAAGCGGAAAGACGGCGCCCCAGTACAGTGGGTCGTACGCGAGCGGAAAGCGCCTGTAGACGTGCCGCCAGACCGCCAGGATGGCCAGCATCGGCAACCACCAGGTACCCGTCGCCCAATAGAAGATCGTGAAGCCCTTCAGAAACGGCAGGATCGAAAGAAGGAAGGGCGCGTGCGGTGCGTTCGCGATCAGAACCGTGCCCGCCAGGGTCGAGATGGCCATGGCGCCCATGTTGATCCAGTAGGGCGGCGTCAGATCCCCTGGCGAGAACGTGAAGAACGTGTAGCGGTAAAAAATGAGGGAAATCATCCAGATGTAGAGCATGCCGCCCCACAGCCACATCGAAAGCGCGAAGATGTTCGTCACCAAGCGGTACGGACCGAAAAACGTGGCCAATTGCGCACTCAACAGCGCCACGGCCTGCGTGGACACGACAGCCAGTAACCACGCGCCGCTGATGCCGTCAACGAGCGACGGCTTTTCATCCTTGATCGTGAGCGCCGTGAATATCGTGTAGGTCAGGCCGACCCAGAGCGTCAGGCCGAGCAGCCACAGCACGGACGCGGCTCGATAGTTCTCGAAGATGACTATCAGTTGTGCACCGAGCACGCAGGTCCCGGCCACCACCGTGTAGTACCCGGATCCCCGTGTGTGGTCCAGCAGATCCGCAAGGACACGGCCGGGGTACCAGGCGATGCGCGCCAGGCTCATCGCCCACAGGAGGGCGTAGGCGATCACGTTGACGCCGAAAAGCGCCAGCCCCAGGCGGGTCATCCCCAGCGCGTGCGTCGCGATCGAGATGATCCCGGTGGCCATGACGATGGCGAAGGAGGCGGGTGACAGCTCGCGAACGCCCTCGCGCACCGCCACGTGGATCGGGCGCACGATCATGACGGGACGTCGTCGAACACTCGCGTCAATCCGGGCGCGAGGGCGCGCACCTGGCCGCGGACGACGGTGTGCATCCACAGGAGGCAGACAACCGCGAACACGCACAGGAAGATCCAGCAACTCGTCCAGATGCCGGTCGCCGAGAGCAGGTAGCCGAACAGGATCGGTTCCACGAACCCACCCAACCCGCCGATGACGCCCACGAGACCACCCACCACGCCCACGCGCCCAGGAAAATAGCTCGGAATGTGTTTGAACACCGCACCGTTCGCCAGGCCCATCATCAGGCCCACCAGAATCACCAGCGTCGTGAAGATCCACAGGTTCGCCTGGAAGTAGATCCGCGTGACGCCCCTGGCGACGAGCTGTCCCTTGCCCACCTGCTCCCCCACGCCGACGATTGGCACTTGCCGGAACGAGGCCGTCGGCAGGAAGTGGAAGCCTTCCTCGTCCTGGTGTATCCCGGCACGGAACTCAGCCGCCGACTCATCGACCTCCTGAAGGGCGTAGCGATCCTGATCGATGACGATCTCGCGGTCGGACGCGGCGGTCACCGTGCCCGGGCGGGCCGCCATGATGCCCTGCCCGGGCGCCTGGACCTCCATGCGGGGCGGCGCCAACAGACCGAGCAGCAGGATGCTGACACCGAGCGTCCAGTAGAGGACCGATCGAGGGCCGATGCGGTCCGACAGCCAGCCGCCGAGGGCGCGAACGATCCCCGATGGCAGGCTGAACGCCGTCGCCAGAAGGCCCGCGCTGGTCACCGACATGGCGTAGACGTTGACGTAGTACGGCATCAACCATTGAGAGAGCGCGACGAAGCTTCCGAAGGCGAACGCGTAATAGCACCCAAACCGCCAGACACGAAGCTGCCGCAAGGGCGCCAGCCGCTCGCGAAGCGTCAGGGTTGATGACGCGGCGTCAGCCCTGCGCGGGGAGGTGGCCAGCCAGAACGCCAGCGCCGTCACCACCAGCGCGGCCGCGTACAGGCGAGGCAGCGTATGCCATGCCTCCGGATCGGCGCCGTGCCGGGTCAGCGCACCGAGGAGGCTGGGCGCGACCAGCGTCGTCAGGGCCGCGCCGGCATTCCCGATTCCGAAGATGCCGAGGGCCATACCCTGGCGCGCCGGCGGAAACCAGGCCGAGACGAACGAGACGCCGACCGCGAACGACGCGCCGGCCACACCGACCCCAAGCCCGGCAAGGAGCATGCCGATGTACGTGTGAACGTGACTGACAAGGTAGACCGGGATGCTCGTCAGCAGCATCAGCGCGGGCATCACGACACGTCCGCCGTACCGATCGGCGAGCATCCCGGCTGGAAGGCGCAGGATCGACCCGGTCAGAACCGGCGTGCCGATGAGCCAGCCAACGCTGGGTTTGTCCCAATCGTACACGCCAGCGTCAACCAGATAGGTCACGAGCACGCCATTCATCATCCAGACGGCGAAGCACACGGCGAACGCCAGCGTGCTCATGACCAGGGCCACGGTCGCTCTGGAACGATCAGTCACGATATGTCCCCGTTCTGAGGTCCTCGACAAACCGGCGATCGAAGGCGCCCGGACGTGAGGGTACCCAGTCCAGCCGGGGCGGCGCCATGACGGAGCGAGAGGAAACCTGGAGAATTTGCGCCTGTTCGAACCGGCGTATGATGTGCGTCATGTCTCAGAATCCGCCGCGTCCCCGATGGTCCTTCGATGAGGCCGTCAGCCGCGTGCCCTTCCTTCGAGCGCTGGAGGCGGGTGACCTGAAGCGCTTGCGCCCGTACGCCACGTTCCGGACCATTCCACGTGGCCAACCCGTCTGGTCGCGTGACGACGAACTGAGCCATTACGTGTTTCTCGTCGCGGGGCATGCCAAGCTCTGTCGCGCCTGCGAGACCGGACGGGACGTGATCCTGGATGTCTGCGCGCCCGGAGAACTTCTGTGCGCCAGCGCCGTCGCCAATTTTTCACCGGCGTGCTGCACCTGTCTCGCGATGGACGAGGACGTGACGGTCGTGTTGTTGCCACGGCGCGACGTGCTGCGCATGATCGAGCAAAGCGCGCCGGCGGCCGGGGCGCTCCTCCATGAAACCTCCGGACGCGACATGCGGCTTGGACGGCGCATCGTGGAGTTGTCAAGCGGCCAGGTGGAGCGGCGCGTCGCCGCGTTGCTCGTCCGGCTGGCGGATCAGATCGGCGCGACGGACCACGCCGGTCACGTCCAGATTCCGCTGCGGTTGTCGCGGCAGGACCTGGCCGATCTCTGCGGCACGACCATGGAGACCACGATCCGCACGATGACCAAGCTCGCGCGTGAAGACATCGTGCACACCGGCACGCTCGGCCCGATCATCACCAACAGGATCCGCCTGGACCTGCTGGCGGGCGGAGCCGGCTGACGGGCCGCTGATGAGCGCGCTCCGGAGCGTGAGGTCGAGGTCCCGTCACGGCCCCTTCCCGCCGGCGGCCGCGCCTCCCGAGGCGAGTTCCGCGCGCCGCACGACGGCGCGCGCCAAGCCGGAAAAAATGTACCGGTGAATCGGGTACAGCATGTGCCAGTATGCGAAACCAAAGAACCCATGCGGTTCGAAGAACGCCGTCTGGATCAGAAGCGTCCCGCCCTCCGGGCGAGGCCGCGCCTCGAACTGGAGCCACGCGAGCCCCGGCAGGGCCATCTCGGCGCGAAGGCGGATCAGGTGACCGGGCTCCACGGCCTCGACACGCCAGAAATCCAGTTCGTCCCCCGGCCGGAGGTTGTCCGCGCTGCGCCGGCCTCGCCGCATCCCCGCGCCGCCCGCCAACCGATCGATCAGGCCGCGCAGTTGCCACAGCCAGTCGGCATGAAACCACCCGCGCCCGCCGCCAATGCCGGCGAACACGCGGTAGACATCCGCCGGCGGCGCCGCCGATTCAACACGCCGCACTTCGCGGGTCAGACCCTCGGTGGCGCGAAGACTCACCCCAGGCTGACGGCTCGCTTGCGCGCCGTCCCATGCGGTCTCGACCTCGCCCAGTCGTGTTCGCTCCGTGGCGCGCCGGACCGCTTCGCCATAGTGGATGAGATCGATATTGAAGATCTCCCGCGCACTCGGATCCCGCACGATGACCTCATGGCGAAGGCCTTCGATCAGCGGATAGGAATATGACGCGGGAATGGACGTGACGAAGTCGACCCAACGCGAACAGAGGTGCGGCGTCATCATGGGAACCGAAATCAATCCGCGTCTCAGCCCGCGGACCGCCGCGTATCCCCGAAGCATGTCGCCGTAGGTCAGCACGTCGGGACCGCCGATCTCGAACGTGCGTCCCACCGATCGCGGCTCATCGACACTGCGAAGAAGGTAGTCCAGCACGTTGGCGATCGCGATCGGTTGGCAGCGCGTGGTCACCCAGTTCGAGGTCACGATAACGGGCAGCCGTTCTGTCAGATACCGGATGATCTCGAAGGACAGGCTGCCGGACCCGACGACGACCGCGGCGCGGAATTCGGTCACCGGCACGCCAGACGCGCGCAGGACCTGGCCCACTTCGTGCCGCGACACGAGGTGGGCGGACAATTGAGCGTCCTCCGCCCCTAATCCGCCCAGATACACGATCTGCCGTACCCCGGCCGCTTGCGCCGCGGCGCCGAAGTACTCGGCGCCACGGCGATCCCGCTCCCTGAAGCCGCGAGGATCGGCCACGATTGAATGCACGAGATAGAAGGCCACGTCAACGCCCGCCAGGGCGCGCCGGAGACTCATCGGATCGAGCACGTCGCCCTGCCGGATCTCCACGTCCTCCCATCGGCGGCCGGCTAACCGCTGGGGATCGCGCGCCATGGCAATCACTCGATGCCCAGCGGCCGCCAGCCGGGGAACGAGCCGTCCCCCGATGTATCCGGTTGCGCCCGTTACCAGGATGGTCATGTCAGGTCATCTTATCGACGATTGCCGAAGCCTATCCGATCGCGTTCGGCGCGCGTATGACATGTGTCATGCGGGGCGGGTCGTGCGATAATGACGGGCTCCCCCCGGCACCGGGGGACCCGCCCATGCAACCTGCTGTCCTTCACGCGCTCGAATTCGATCGCATTCGCGAGGCGTTGGCGCACGACACGCTGACGCCGCTCGGGCGCGCGCGTGCCTTGGCGCTGGAGCCTTCGCCCGATCCGGCGGAAGTGGCGTATCGCCTGAACGCCACGAGCGAGGCCGTCGCGCTGCTGGCCGACGGCGGGTCGCTCTCAATCAGCGCGCCGGAGGAACTGCTCGTCCTGCTCGACGCGCTGCAGATCGGCGGACAACCGCTCGAGCCGATGGGCCTGGTGGGCCTGGCCACGTTCGTGGAGTCGGTGGACGCCGTGTGCGCGGGGGTGCGCCGCTTGCGCGCGTCGATGCCGCTCCTCTCGGACGTGGCCGAGGCCGCCGCCTCCTTTGCCGGCGAGGCCGCCGCCACCCGCCGCGCGATCGCGTCGTCCGGTGAAGTCACCGACAACGCCAGCCCCGCGCTGCGCGACATCCGCGATGCGCTCCGCCGGCACCGCGGCAAACTCCGCTCCACGCTCGAAGGGCTCACCCGCGGCCGCGACACCGCGAAGTACCTGCAGGACCAGATCGTCGCGGATCGCGGCGGACGGTACGTGCTGATGGTTCGCGCCGAGCACCAGAACGCCATCCCCGGCATCGTCCATGGCAGCTCCGCCAGCGGCGCGAGTCTGTACCTGGAACCGCTCGCGACCGTGCAGACCAACAATGCAATCGTGGCGCTGGCCGAACGCGAGAAGGCCGAGGTCTTCCGGATCCTCCTTGCGCTGACCGACGCGTACCGCCAGCGCGCCGGAGAGTTGGATGCGACGCTGCACGTCGCGTCCGAGCTGGATTTGCTGCAGGCCAAGGCGCGCCTCGCCGCGCGCATGCAGGCCGTCGCGCCCGCGCTGGCCACC
>JANLHE010000126.1 GCA_024653875.1 Acidobacteriota bacterium | reverse complement strand
AATTCCAGTCGCAGCGCCCGCAGAAGGGTCTCGGGCGAGTACGGTTTCACCAAGAATTGAATGACGCCCGCCCCGATCTTCGGCAGCGCCTCGCTGCAGGAGGCGCGGCCGCTGACGGCGATGATCCGAACGCCGGGATTTGTTTTCACTAACGCCTGAATGACGGACGCGCCATCCATGACCGGCATCATCATGTCCGTGACGACGACGTCGATCTCGTCCGCATGCCGGGCGTGCAGGGCCACGGCCTCGGCCCCGTCAGACGCCAGGAGCACACGATAACCGAATGCTTCCAGCGTGTGATGCGTGATCTCCCGAATGGCAACCTCGTCATCCACGACCAGCACCGTCTCACCGTTGCCCCGCGGCAACTCCGCTGCCGTGTCTTCCGCGCCCCTGTCGTGACCCGCCGGTTGAGCGGGCAGGTAGATCCGGAATCGCGTGCGACCAGGTTCACTCGACACTCGGAGAAAGCCGCCGTGATGCTTCACGATGGTCAGTGACGTCGACAGGCCTAAACCCGTACCTTTGCCAACGTCCTTGGTGGTGAAGAATGGATCGAAGATCTTGTCGAGGATGGCCGGCGGAATGCCCGTGCCCGTGTCCTCGATCTGAATGACGATGTGGGGCCCGGCCGTCGCATCGATGTTCACGGCGGCGTACCGTTCATCGAACGTGACGCGTTCCGCGGTGATCGTGATCTGCCCGCCCTCCGGCATGGCGTCGCGCGCGTTGATACACAGGTTGAGGAGCACCTGGTGCAATTGGGTGGGGTCCCCCAGCACCGTCCACAAGTCCGGGCTCGCCGCCGTGAGCACCTCGATGTTCTTGGGAAAGGTCTCGCGGGCGATCTCCCCCATCTCGCGGATCAAGTGCCTCACCTGGACACTGATGCGACGGCCTTCCATGCCGCGCGCGAACGACAGCACCTGTTTGACCATGTCCGCGCCACGTTGCGCGCTGGCGCCGATGGTGTCAAGCAACGCGCGGCTGTCGTCACTGGTCGCGGCCGACCTGAGCAGGTCGATGGACATCACGATCGGCGCCAACACGTTGTTCAGGTCATGCGCGATCCCGCTGGCCAGGGTCCCGATGCTCTCCAAGCGCTGGACGCGGAGGATCTGTTGCTCGCGCTGCCGGGTGTCGGTGACGTCTGAGTTAATTTCCAGGACGCTCTTGGGCGCGCCCGACTGATCGCGCACCAGCGTCCAGCGGCTGTCAACCGACACCTCGTGGCCGTCCCTGCTCAGTTGGTGCAACTCTCCGACCCACTCTCCGTTGTGGACGACGCCGTCGTGCGCCTCGTAGAACAGAGCGGGGTTCTTGTAGAACAAATCCGTCACGGAACGGCCGATCGCGTCCGCCGCGGTCCATCCGTACAGTTCTTCCGCGCTCTTGTTCCAATAGGTGATCCGGTGGTTCAGGTCGCGCACGATTATCGCGTCCTGCGCGTGATCGAGAAGCGCGGCCTGCTCGAGCAATTGCAACTCGTGCTTCTTGCGGTCGGTAATATTGACATGCGAGATCACCACGCCCTGGTCCGCTGTACCCAGCGGGGTGACGCTCAGGCTGAACCAGCGCTGCTGCTCCGGTGAGTGGCACGGATATTCCAGGCTGAAGCTGGGTAACCTGCCA
>JANLHE010000125.1 GCA_024653875.1 Acidobacteriota bacterium | reverse complement strand
ACCCCTGTGACACGGCAGGTCACAGGGTAAGATGGCGGACGATGTCCCGACAGCCGTTCGACGAGACCGCCGCGCTGGTCACCGCGCTCCAACACGAGGTGGAA
The DNA here is from genome assembly GCA_024653875.1 of Acidobacteriota bacterium. GTDB lineage: Bacteria > Acidobacteriota > Vicinamibacteria > Vicinamibacterales > SCN-69-37 > SYFT01. The sequence goes on along the minus strand of JANLHE010000125.1, from coordinate 2,521 downwards.
CGCGTCATCATCGGCCAGCGCCAGGTGCTGCGCGAGGTGCTGGTGTGCCTGCTCGCCGGCGGTCACGTGTTGCTGCGCGGCGTGCCCGGGCTGGCCAAGACGCTGCTGATCAAGACGCTGGCGCAGGCGGTCGATCTGAAGTTCAGCCGCATCCAGTTCACGCCAGACCTGATGCCGTCGGACATCCTCGGCACGGATGTCATCGAAGAAGATGTCAGCACCGGCAAGCGGGAGATTCGGTTCATCCCCGGCCCCATCTTCGCGAACATCATCCTGGCGGACGAGATCAACCGCACGCCGCCCAAGACGCAGGCCGCGCTCCTTGAAGCGATGCAGGAGTATCAGGTGACCGTCGGCGGTGTGCGGTATCCCCTGGCGCGGCCGCTGTTCGTGCTGGCCACGCAGAATCCCATCGAGCAGGAGGGCACGCACCCGCTGCCCGAAGCGCAACTCGATCGCTTCATGTTCAACGTCGTCATCGACTATCCGGCCGTGGAGGAGGAGCGCCGCATTCTCGAGGCGACGACCTCCGGCGCGGCCGCGGAAATTCGCGCGGTGGCGACGGGCGCGCAGCTCGAGAACGCGCGCACGCTGGTGCGCGACCTGCCGGCGGCCGACAACGTGGTGTCGTACGCGCTGCGGTTGGTGCGGGCCTCGCGCCCGGCCGATGTTCTCGCGCCGCCGGTGGTGCGCGACTGGGTCAAGTGGGGCGCCGGGCCGCGCGCGGGACAGGCGCTGCTGCTGGGCGCCAAGGCGCTGGCGCTCATCGACGGCCGCAGCGTGCCGTCACCGGAGGACGTCCGCGCCATCGCCGCCCCCGTGCTCCGCCACCGGCTCCTGCTGAATTTCCAGGCGGAGGCCGACGGCATCGACCCGGATCATGTCATCGCGCGGTTGCTGGAAGCGGTGCGCGTCGAGGCCTGATGCCTGCCGCGCTGTCTCCCCAGGTCATCGCCGCGGTTGACGACCTCGAGGTGGTGGCGCGGCTCGTCGTCGAAGGCCTGCGCAGCGGCCGGCATCGCAGCCCGTTTCACGGATTCAGCAACGAGTTCAGTCAGTATCGCGCGTACCATCCCGGCGACGATCTGAAGTACCTCGACTGGAAAGTACTGGCGCGGACCGATCGGCTGTACACCCGGCAGTTTCGCGAGGCCACCAACATGTCGGCGATGCTGTGCCTCGACAGCAGCGGCTCGATGAATTATCCGGGGCGGTACCCGGAGGCCTACCCCGGGTCGGGCGTGTCGAAGTTCCGCTACGCGCAGATCATCACCGCCGCGCTGGCGCATCTCATCATCACGCAGGGCGATGCGGCGGGGCTGATGTCGATGCAGCGCGGGCGGCTGGTGTACCTGCCGGCGCGCGGGGGCCGCAGTCATTTGCGAACGCTGCTGGCGCACATCGATCGCCTGCAGCCCGATGGCACGTGGGATCCGGCCACCGTCGTCACGCGCGCGGCCGACCTGCTCAAGCGGCGCGGCCTCGTGTGCGTGTGCTCGGATTTTTATGATGCGCCGGAGGCCACCGCGGTGGAGCTCCGGCGGGTGAATCGGCGCGGGCATGACGTGGCCCTGTTGCAGGTGGTGTCAAGGCAGGAGGTGGACTGGCCGTTCACCGGCGGTCTCGACGTCGAGGACCTGGAGTCCGGCGCGCACCTGTTGATCGATTCGAAAGCGGCGCGGGCCGGCTATCGCGAGGGCATCGCGGCGTTCCTGGAACGCTGGCGCACCGGCGCGCGGCGTGACGGATTTGATTACGCCCTCATGACGACCGATGACCCGCCGGCCGAGGCGCTGCGCGGGTACCTGTTGCGCCGAGGGGCGAGGCGGTGACGTGGTTGGCGCCGTGGGCGTTCGCGGGACTGGTGGCGCTGGCGGGCCCGCTGCTGGTGCATTGGCTCGCGCGGCACCAGGCCGATCGCCTGCGTTTTCCCACGCTGCAGTTCCTGGTGCACGCCCCGCCGGTGTCGGTGCGCCGGCATCGCGTGCGGGATGTGCCGCTGCTGGTCGTGCGCAGCCTGATCGTCGTGGCCGCGGTGGCCGCGCTGGCGCAGCCGGTGTTGCGCGGGCCGGCCGCGCCCGCGGCACAGCCGGCCCGCGCCATCGTGCTGGACACCAGCGTGAGCCTGCAGCGCCCGCGCACGGACGGGCGTGCGGGGGCGGCCGTGGCGCGTGAGGCCATCGACGTGTTGGCGGCCGAGGCGCGTCGAGAGGGTGCGCCGGTGCTCGTGGATCCGGCGGCCGACGTGGCGGCCGGCGTGGCGCGCGCGGCCGCATGGCTGGCCCGCCAGCCGGCGCCGCGCGAGCTGGTGGTCGTGTCGGACTTCCAGGTCGGCGCGCTGGTCGCGGCCGACCTGGACGTCGTGCCGGCGGACGCGGGGGTGCGGCTGGTCCCGGTGCCGGTGTCCGGGCCGGTGCCGGCAGCGCCGGCTCCGGCCCGGGGCGCGCTGCGCGTCCTGGCGGGTGCCGCGGACACGCGTGAGGCGGCGGCCGCCCAGGCCGCCGCCCGCGCGCTGGTCCCC
>JANLHE010000124.1 GCA_024653875.1 Acidobacteriota bacterium | reverse complement strand
GGAAATACGTCCGGTAGGCATCGTTCATCGCCCCGAAGTCCGCGGCGTTCTTCAGGAAGACCGACACACTCACCGTCCGGGCCAGCGATGTGTCCGCCGCAGCGAGAATTTCCCCCATCCGGTCGAGGATCTTTCGAGTCTGTGAGGCCACATCGGGTCCGACCAGCTTGCCGTCATCTCCCGTGCCAAGCAGGCCGGACACGTAGATCAGTTCCCCGGCGGCCACCGCCGGACTGTACGGGCCGATCGGGGTCGGCCCGGCCGTAATCACCTTTCGTTGTTCCATCGTCTGCGCTCCCAGGCTTGCAAGCAGGGCAAGGCCCACGGCCATCGTCATCACGTGTCTCATGCGACCTCCGCTGCCATAGAATAGCCTTCTCTGGAGGGCTGTCATGACACGAAAGATGCCGAGTTCCGCGATTGTTCTGTGTGGCCTGCTGGTGACCATCGCGTTGCCGCTCACGATCTCCGCTGACGTGAAGACGCGGCAGAAGGTGACCGTCAAGTTCGAAGGCATGATGGGCCGGATCATGGGCATGGGTGGCGGTGCGGCGGCCAAGGACGGCCTGACGTCGACGCTGGCGGTCAAAGGCGTGCGCAAAGCGTCCACCAACGACCGGACGGGACAGATCGTCGACCTGAGCGAAGAGAAGGTCTACGACATCGACATCCGGAAGAAGGAATACCGGGTCACGACGTTTGCCGAACTGCGCGAGCGGATGAAGAAGGCGCAGGCCGACGCGGAGAAAGCCGCCAAGGACATGCCGGCCGAAGACAAGGACGAACTCCAGCAGGGCGGCAAGGAAGTTGAAATCAAGGTGGATGTGAAGGAGACCGGCGAGAAGAAGTCGATCGCCGGTCACGCAGCCCGGCAGGTGATTGTCACCGTGACCGCCGTGGAGAAGGGCAAGACCCTGGACGAGGGCGGCGGCATGGTGCTGACCAACGACATCTGGATCGGCCCGCGCATCGCGGCGCTGAACGAGGTGACGCAGTTCGACATGAAGTACTTCAAGGCGGTGTACGGCGACAGCCTGGCGTCCATGGGCGACCAGCTCGCGAGCCTGGGCGCGATGTACCCGAGCCTCCAGAAGATGATGGCGGAGATGGCCGACAAGATGAAGGCGCTTGACGGCACGCCGCTGCTGACGATTCAGAAGACGGAAACGGTGAAGAGCGCTGCGGCGATGGCGCAGACGCCGGCCCCGCCCTCCGGCGGCCTGGGTGGCGCCCTTGCGCGTCGCATGATGGGCAACAAGAAGCCCGAACAGCGCAGCCTGCTCTACACGTCGACGATTGAGACGCTGTCGATCGAGACGACCGCGGCCGACGCGGACGTCTCGATCCCGTCGGGATTCAAGGAGAAGAAATGAGCGAACACAAGAGTCGACGGGCGTTTCTGAGGGCCGTGCCGGTGGCGGTGGCCGGAGCGGTGGCCACCAAGGCGTTTGCGCAGCAGGCCCAGGTGGGGCCCATCTCGCGTGAGACCGTGGATTGCGCCGAAGCGATCGCGGGGCTCGACTTCCACGCAGCGGAAGAAGAGGCCATCGCGCGCAGCCTCAACGGCAACCTCAATACGTATCAACAGCTGCGCCAGATCACGATCCCGCACGACACCGAGGTGGCGCTGTCCTTCCGGCCCTATCTGCCGGGCGAGAAACCCAAGGGCCCCGCCACACCCGGCCGGGCGCTGCGGTACGCGAAGCCCGCGGCGGGCGCGGTGAAACGCCCCGCCAACCTCGAGGACGTCGCGTTCTGGCCGGTCACGAAGCTTGCGGCGTTGATCGAACGCAGGCTCGTGACCTCCACCGAGCTGACGCGGATGTACCTGACACGGCTGAAGCGATACCAGCCGACGCTGCTCTTTGTCGTGACGCTCACTGAGGAGCTGGCCCTTCAGCAGGCGGCGGCTGCTGATAAGGCCATCGCGGCTGGGAAGTACAAGGGACCCCTGCACGGCATTCCCTGGGGCGCGAAGGACCTGTTCGCCACCAAAGGCATCAGGACCACATGGGGCGCCGAGCCCTACATGGAGCAGGTCCCCGACTACGATTCCACGGTCGTGGAACGACTGCGTGACGCAGGCGCGGTGCTGGTGGCCAAACTCACGATGGGCGCGCTGGCCCAGGGTGACCAGTGGTTTGGCGGGCGCACACGGAATCCGTGGAATCCGCAGGCCGGCTCCTCCGGGTCGTCCGCGGGTCCGGGTTCGGCCACCGCGGCCGGCTGCGTGGGCTTCGCCATCGGCACCGAGACGCGCGGCTCGATCATCTCCCCCACCACCGTCAACGGCGTGGTCGGTCTCCGCCCGACGTACGGCCGCGTGAGCCGCTACGGCGCCATGGAATTGTCCTGGACGATGGACAAGGTGGGACCGATGTGCCGAAGCGTGGAAGACTGCGTGCTGGTGCTGAACGCCATCTACGGTCCGGACGGCCGCGACGAAAGCGTGGCGGACGCCGCCTTCTCGTGGACTCCGGACGCGCCGCTCTCGGGGTACCGCATCGGATACGTCCGCAGCGACTTCGAAGCCGCGGCGGCAGGGGCCGGCCGGGGTCGCGGCGCGGCCGGTGGCGGCCGGGGCGGCGGCGCGAATGCCGCCCAGCAGCAGGCCGCGGCAGCCGAGCGGCTGAAGAACCTGCAGGCGTCCATGGCCGTGCTGCGGAAGCTGGGCGCGAGGCTCGAGCCCGTGGATCTGCCGAACTATCCGGCCAACGCGTTGAGCTTCGTGCTCAGCGTCGAAGCCGCGGCAGCATTCGACGATCTGACCCGCTCGCGCGGCACCGACCTGATGACCACAAGCAACAGCACGTGGGGCGCCACGTTCCGGTCCGCGCGGTTCGTTCCCGCCGTGGAGTACATCCGCGCGCAGCGCATCCGCACCCTGCTGATGCGTGAGTGGGACACCTTCATGGACAAGTACGACGCGTTCATTTCATCCAACAGCGCGGGCCTGGCGGCCACCAACCTGACGGGGCATCCCGCCATCGCGCTCAAGTGCGGCTTTGTCAACAACCTGCCGCATCCGCTGATG
>JANLHE010000123.1 GCA_024653875.1 Acidobacteriota bacterium | reverse complement strand
CGAGGCGAACTGGGTGTCGTTGGGCACCGCGGCGGGCTTGAGCAGCCAGTTCGGGTGCGCGAACTCCACCTCGGGCTGGCGCGTGAGGTTGGCCGCCATGCCGACGGCGTCCGTCTCCTCGGCAATCGCCAGGCGCGCGGTGCGCTCCGCGATCCACTGCAACCGGCTTGGGGCCGGCCGCGACCGCAGCGCGCCGAGCGCGCGGGCCTGCTGCGCAACCGTTACGCCGGCCCGGAACTTCACGATCACTTCGCCGGGGATGTAGTCCAGGCCTCTGGCGGCTGCCTGTTCCAGAGCCTCCAGTTGCGCGGGCGTCGTCAGGAACCGCGGCGCCGCGGGCTGCTGCGCGCGCGTCGGCGCGCCGGAGAAGAAGATCAGTCCGGCCAGAAGACACACGCCGGCCGCCGCCGTCACACGAACAGGGGAAGGTGTCATGGGGGAAGACTATGACAGAAACAGGTGAGTCCTGAGTCCTGGGTCCTGGGTCCTGAGTCCTGAGTCCGCGACTGGTGACGCTGTGTGCCTTGACATCGACCAGTATAAGTGGTCATATGAACCATTATTATGGTCAGTTTGCAGGCATCACCGTTTGGCTCCGTCACCCGGACCCGGGTGCTGCTGGCGCTCCGCCTGATGGGATCGTCCTATCCGCGTGAACTGGCTCGTGTGCTGGGAAGCGCGGTAAATGGTGTCCAGGGCGCCATCAGGAGCCTCGAGGCTGACGGCTTGATCGCGGGCCGGGCAGTGGGTCGCACCCGCCTGTTCGAACTGAATCCGCGTTTCTTCGCGGCCACGGAGCTGCGCGCCCTGATCGACAAGCTGGCTGCGGCCGACCGTGGGCTGCAGGACGCCATCGCCGGACTCCGGCGCCGACCGAGGCGCACGGCAAAGCCGCTCTGATTCCCCGATGGCATTGACGGCTCGTTCCACCCTGCGCGAGGTCATCCAGGCGGTGTCCGCCACGTTACGTCGGCGCGGCATTGACGCGATTCTGACCGGGGGCGCGTGCGCAAGCCTTCACGCGCGCGGCGACTACCTGTCACAGGACCTCGACTACATCATTCGAGGCGCCGTGACCCGCGCTCGGCTGGACACGGCCATGGCCGAGTTGGGATTCGGGCGCGAAGGCGCGCAGTACACACACCCGGCTACGCCGTTCTTCGTGGAGTTTCCGCCAGGCCCGCTCGCGATCGGCAATGACGACCTTGTGGAACCGGTCGACATTCGCGTCGGCAATATCCGCGTGTCAGCATTGTCCGCTACCGACTCCTGCCGGGATCGCCTTGCCGCGTTCTACCACTGGAACGACTTCCAGAGCCTTCGCGTGGCCGCGGCAATCGCACGGAGGCAACGCATCGACCTTGAGGCGATCCGGCGCTGGAGTATCAATGAAGGCCGGGCAGACGCGTTTCAGAAGTTCGTGGACGAACTGGCGCGCCTGAAGGCACGCCCTACGGGCTGAGGGGGAAGGAACAGGTGGTGCGCCCTGCAGGATTCGAACCTGCGACCTCCTGGTTCGTAGCCAGACGCTCTATCCAGCTGAGCTAAGGGCGCTAAAACCTGACGATCATAACACGGCCGGCGGTCAGGGCCGGCGCGCAACCTTGTCCCGTACCAGGCCGAAGCCGGCCGTGTACATCCCCGGAAGCGAGATGGGCAACCGGCCGCCGATGGCGGTGTCGCCTGCCAGGGCCGACACGGCCGAGGCTTCCGCCAGGTCGTAGAAGTCGTACGTCAGCAGCACGGCGGGCAATTCCGGCAGGAACATGGGCACATACGGGTTGCCAAAAAACATCGCCACGAACGGTTTCGGCGTGCTGGCGGTCAACCGCGCCAGATCGGTCAACAACTTCGTGACCGGCGGCGCCAGGTCCATCCGGCCGCTGCCAGACGAGGCCCGGACAAAGACGGAGACGACGATCGCGTCGTAGCGCAGGGCGGTGGCGCGGACGAGGTCGATTTCCGAGGGGGTGGACCGATCGGACAGTTCGATTGCCGTGACCGACGGCCAGCGCCGGCGCAACTCCGGGATCACCGTGCGGCTGGGCGCGGCGATGCGCCAGCCGGAGGGATAGTCGAGCACGGACAGGTACAACACCGCGGACTCGCGCGGCACGCGCAGGGGCACCTGATTGCGGTCGTCCTTCAGCAGGGTGACCGACCGCTGGCTCACATCGCGGGCGACCTGGGCGCGCTGGCGGCCGCCCACCAGAAACGGCAGGTCATCCAGCGAGACAATCTTCTTCTTGTGCAGGCCGAGCCGGGCCTTGGACCGCAAGACGCGCCGCACCGACGCGTCAATCTGCGCCATCGCGATGTCCCCGCGCTCCACGGCGGCCTTGATTCCCGCCACCGCCGCCGCATCGTCCGGCGAGTGCAGCACGACGTCGTTGCCGGCCAGGATGGCCCGCGCGGCCGCCTCGCCGGGCGTGAGGCGTTTGGACACGGCGTCCATCCCCATGGAGTCCGTGACGATCAGGCCGTTGAACTTCAGCTCGCCGCGCAGCAGGCCCGTGACGATGGGACGGCTGAGCGTGGTGGGGCTGAACTCGGCCGGATCCAGCGCGGGCAACTGGATGTGGGCCGTCATGATCGCGTCCGCGCCGGCGGCGATGCCCGCCTTGAACGACGACAGTTCAACGGCGTCGAGGCGGTCACGTGGATGGGTGATGATCGGCAGCCCGATGTGCGAATCGGTGTCCGTGTCGCCGTGACCGGGAAAGTGCTTCAGCGTCGAGAGCATGCCGCCCGCGCGCAGGCCCTGGATGTACGCCGCGTTCAGCCGCCCGACATCGGCCGGCACTTCGCCAAACGCGCGCGTGTTGATCACCGGATTGCGCGGGTTGTTGTTCACGTCGGCGACGGGCGCCAGGTTCAGGTGCACGCCAATCGCGCGCCCCTCCTGGCCGGTGACCACCGCGGCGGCGCGCGTGAGCTCCTCGTCGGCCGCCGCGCCGAACGCCATCGCGCGCGGAAACGCCGTCGCGCCGGCGATGCGAAAGCCGGCACCGGCCTCGAAGTCGGCGGCCGCCAGCAGCGGGATGCCCGCGGCGGCCTGGAGGCGATTCAAGGTGGACGCTGCCGCCAGCGGCTGCCCCAGCGTCACGGTGCCGTAGGCGTTGTTGAGCAACACGCCGGGCGCGCGCTCCGAACCACCGAACACCACGAAGCCCCCCAGCTTCAGGACCTTGACCTTCTCGAGCAACCGATCGAACTGCTCGGTGTCGCTGGAGAGGTACATCGAATCGATCGCCGACATGACCAGCTGGCCCACTTTGTCGTCCAGCGTCATCTTCTTGAACGTGTCGGCCACCCACTTCTCGCCGGCCTTGTCGAGCACGACGGGCACCTCGGCCGCCGGTACGGGCACCGGCGCCACGATCGGCCGCCGGCCCGGCGCCTGTGACTGGCCCGCGGACAACGCCGCCACCGCCACCGCACAGGTGACGCCCATCAACACCAGACGATGTGTCATCGCGAGGTCTCCCTGACGACGTGCCCGAGCTCGGGGAGAATCAACTTCTCCATCGCCAGCCGCACGGCGGCCTCGGCGCCAGGCAGCACAAAGACCACGCACCCGGTGACGACGCCGGCACAGGCGCGACTGAGCATCGCGGCCGCACCGACCTGTTCGTAACTCAGCATGCGGAACAGCTCACCAAACCCGTCCAGCTGCTTGTCGAACAGCCCAGTGACCGCCTCGTACGTGCTGTCGCGCGACGTGATGCCGGTGCCGCCTGTGGTGATGACGGCGCTCACGTCCTTCCGGCCCAGGTGCGCGCGGATGGCGTCGGCCACCTTGATGGGGTCGTCGGGCACCAGCTCGCGGGCCGCCACCGTGTGGCCGGCGGCTTCCAGCAGGCTGGCAATCGCCTGTCCGCTGGTGTCGGTCTCGCGCGTACGGGAATCGCTGACGGTCAGCACCAGGCACGGCACTGATGAGGGTGCGGCGGAGCGATGGGCTGTGGCAGACATGAGTTGGATGATACTTGAACCCATGCGCCCCTTCACGGACACCCTGCCGTTTGACGACGCGCTGCGCCTGGTGCGCGGCGGGGCCGTTCCCACGGCGAACACCGAGGCTGTGCCCCTGACCGCCGCGGACGGCCGCGTGCTGGCGGTGGACGTGCGCGCGGCGATCGACGTGCCGCCTTTTGAGCGCGCGGCCATGGACGGGTACGCAGTGGTAGCGGCGGATACGGCCGGGGCCTCCGAGGCGGCGCCCGCGGTGCTGCGTTCCATTGGCCGCGTCTTCACCGGAGAGCGGGCCGGCATCCGCGTGGCGCCGGGCACCTGCATGGAGATTGCGACGGGCGCGCCGATGCCCGACGGCGCCGACGCGGTGGTGATGGTGGAACACACGACGCGCACGGACGCGGGCGTGCGGTTCACGCGGCCGGTGACACCGCGGCAGCATGTGGGTGCGCGCGGCGGCGACATCATGGCGGGTCACCTGGTGCTCGAGGCCGGCGCGGTGCTGACGCCGGCGCGCATCGGCGTGCTGGCCGCGCTGGGACACACC
>JANLHE010000121.1 GCA_024653875.1 Acidobacteriota bacterium | reverse complement strand
TAGGTGGAAATCACCAGGACGTTGTCCTGCGGGTGGTACTGCAGGTCGGACACCTGCGTGGACGGCAGGTTGCCGCCCAGCACCTCCCACTTCGCGCCGCCGTTCGTGGACACATACACGCCGAAGTCCGTGCCCACGAACAGCACATCCGGATTCGCCGGATGCTCGCGAATCACGTTCACCGGCCCCGCGGGAATGTTGTTGACGATGCTGGTGAAGGTCTTGCCGTAGTCGACGGACTTGTAGATGTACGCCGCGAAGTCATCGTCTTCGCGCCCGCGCTGGGCGACGTAGACCGTCCCTTCCGCGTGCGCGGACGGCACCAGCCGCGCGAACCACTTGCGTGCCGGCAGCTTGCTGGTGAGCTCGGTCCACTCCTTGCCGCTGTCAATCGTCGTGTGCAGCCGGCCGTCGTCCGATCCGACGTACATGAGGCCGGCCTTCTTCGGCGATTCCGCCAACGCCACGATCGTCTGATAGGGGATGGCGTTGGAGTTCTTGATCAACATCTCCTTCGGATCGTTGTTGGTGAGATCCGGGCTCATGATCTCCCACTTGTCGCCGCGCGTGGTGGATTTGAAGACCGACTGGTAGCCCGCGTAGATGATCGAGTTGTCGTGCGCCGACACGATGATGGGCGCCATCCACTGGGCGCGCAGTTCCGCGTCCGCCGGCGCGGGCGGCTGGATGTTGGTCACCCGTTGCGGACCCGCGGGGGCCGCCGGCGGCTGTGCGCCGGCACCACGGCCACGGCCGCGCGCGGGAGCGGCAACGCCCAGGTCCGTGCGGCTGAAGTTGCCGTAGAAGCCGTGCGTGTAGACGATGTTTGGGTTGGTGGGATCAATCGAGTGATTCGAGCCTTCACCGCCCGGTGCGTTTTCCCAGATCACGGCGGGAATGGCGCCCACGCCCTTGGTGACGTCCACGCGGCCGCGCCGGCTGCCGTGATCCTGGATCGAACCGTAGGCCCAGGAGACCGGCCGGGAGTTGTCGAGGGTGACGTTGTAGAACTGCGCGCCGGCGGCCGCCACGGCAAAGACCCAGGTCTTGCCGCCATCCAGCGAGTGATAGAAGCCGCCGTCGTTGGCGTTGTAGAGCTTGTTGGGATCGGCCGGGTCAATCCACAGGCCGTGGTGATCGCCGTGGACGCCGCCCGTGGCGCTGCCGTCAACGTTGCTGGTGGAGGGACCCGTCGCGCTCGTGAACGTCTTGCCGCCATCGATGGATCGGTTGAAGCCGAGGCCCATCGTATAAATCGTATTTTCGTTCTTGGGGTCCACGCGAATCTGGCCAAAGACCCAGCCGTACGTGCCGGAGTGCTCGATCATGAAGTTGTTGGTTTCGCTGACCTTGCGCCAGGTGGCGCCCTTGTCGTCCGTGCGGTAGATCTCGGCGGCCTTGATGCGGCCGTTGGTGATCGGACGGCCATAGGCGTCGCGTTCGTTCGCCTGCGGCCCGCGGCCTTCCTCATAGTTGTCCACGAAGGCGTACAGCACGTTGGAGTTCGACCGCGCAATGTCGATGCCGATGCGGCCGCGGAACTGCGGCGCGGGCAGGCCCTGGCTCACGTCCTGCCACGTGCGCCCGCCGTCGGTGGTCTTGATGACGCCGCCTTCGTTGTAGCCCGGCTCCACGCGCGGGTCGCTGTACTTGCGGCGGATGCGCTGCCACATCGCCGCGTAGAGCACGTTCGGATCCGCGGGATCCATCACCAGGTCAATCGCCCCCGTGCGCGGACTCTTGTAGAAGACCTTGTTCCACGTCTTGCCGCCATCGGTGGTCTTGAAAACGCCGCGGGTCTCGTTGTCGGTCCACTCATGTCCGGACGCCGCCACATAGACGATGTCGGGGTTGGTGGGGTGCACCACGATGCGCGCGATGGTCTGCGTGTCCGCCAGGCCCATGTGCGTGAACGTCTTGCCCGCGTCGGTGGACTTGTAGAGGCCCACGCCGGCCATCGACGCGCGGAAGATGTTCGCCTCGCCCGTGCCGACCCAGACGATGTTCGAGTTGGACGGGGCCACGGCGATGTCCCCGATGCTCGTCGATGCTTCGTGTTCGAAGATCGCGCGCCAGGACTTGCCGTGGTCTTCGCTCTTCCACACGCCGCTGGTGGCGTAGCCCACGTAGAGGTGACGCGCGCCGCCCACGTCGGCCACCGCGACATCGGTCGCGCGGCCGCTGATGTTGGTCGGGCCCAGGTACTGCCATGCGGCGGTCCGGTACGGGGACGCCTGGCGCATCGACTGATAGGTGCCCCACGCCTTGAACAGGGCGTCGGCGTCCATCCTGGACGGGGCCTGCGCCCCCGGGGTGGCTAATCCTGTGGCCAGGATCAGGCCGGCTGCTGTCACGACACTGCCAGTGAAAAATCGATGCATGGGTCTCCTCCAAAGATCTCGTAATATTACCCCTCCATGTCACGTCCGCCGGTTTATCTCGACTACCACGCCACCACTCCCGTCGACCCCCGTGTGCTCGAGGCCATGCTGCCGTATTTCACCGAGGTCTTCGGCAATCCGGC
>JANLHE010000120.1 GCA_024653875.1 Acidobacteriota bacterium | reverse complement strand
CACCGGCTCTTCTCCACGAACCTGTCGTACCAGGGGCAGACGCTCAACGGCGAAGGCATGCTGGTGTCCGGCAGCTACTTCCCCACGCTGGGCCTGGTGCCGGCGCTGGGACGCCTGCTCGGGCCGGGCGACGACCAGACCATCGGCGAATCACCCGTGGTGGTCCTCAGCCATGAGTACTGGGTCAACCGTTTCGGCGCCGACCCGTCGACCCTGAACAAGACCCTCATCGTCAACGGCCAGTCGATGACGATTGTCGGCGTGGGTCCGGAAGGGTTCGCCGGCACGACGCTGGGATCGCAGCCGGAGATCTACACCCCGATCACGATGCGCGGGCGGATGGAGTCGGGCTTCAACGGGTTCGACAACCGCCGGAGTTACTGGGCGTACGTGTTTGGCCGCCTGGCGCCCGGCGTGACGCTTGAGAACGCCCAGGCCGCGCTCACGCCGCAGTATCGCGCGATCATCACGGACGTTGAAGCACCGCTGCAGGCGGGCATGAGCGAGGCGACGATGCAGCGCTTCAAGGACAAGCCGATCGTGCTCAGCGAGGGCCTGCGCGGCCAGAGCCAGGTGCATGAGGAAGCCGGCACGCCCCTGACGCTGCTGTTCGCGGTCACCGGCGTGGTGTTGCTGATCGCCTGCGCGAACATCGCGAACCTGCTGTTGGCGCGGTCGGCGGCGCGCGCGAACGAGATGGCGGTGCGTCTCTCGATTGGCGCGAGCCGCCGCCGGCTGATTGGCCAGCTGTTGCTGGAATCGTGCCTGCTGGCCGTGATGGGCGGACTCGCCGGCTTGCTGGTGGCCCGGTGGACGCTGAACATCATCGGCGCGATGTTGCCGCCGGAAGCGGCGGCGACGCTGGTGTTCCAGCTCGACTGGAATGTGATGGCCTTTGCCGCGGCGCTCTCGCTGGCCACCGGCGTGCTGTTCGGCCTGTTCCCCGCGCTCCACAGCACGCGCCCGGACCTGGCCACCACGCTCAAGGGCACGGCCGGCCAGCCGTCCGGCGCGCGGTCGGCCGCGCGGTTCCGCACGGCGCTGGTCGTCGGACAGATGGCACTCTCGATGGCGCTGCTGGCCTCGGCCGGCCTGTTCACCAAGAGCCTGTTCAACGTGAGCCGCGTGGACCTCGGGCTGGAGATCGATCACCTCGTCACGTTCTCGATATCGCCGGAGCTCAACGGGTACAGCGCCGAGAAATCCAAGGCCATCTTCGAGACGATCGAGGATGAGCTCATGGTCCTGCCCGGCGTCACCAGCGTCACCGGATCGCTGGTCCCGCTGCTGGCCGGCAGCAACTGGGGCACCGACGTCAATGTCCAGGGTTTCAAGACGGGCCCTGACGTCGACAACAACTCCCGCTTCAACGAGGTGGCGCCCGATTACTTCAGCACGCTCGGCATCCCGCTGCTGTCGGGCCGCGAGTTCACCCGCGCGGATCGCCTTGGCGCGCCAAAGGTCGCGATTGTGAATGAGGCCTTCGCGAAGAAGTTCGAGTTGGAGCGCAACGCGGTCGGCACGCTCATGAAGCGATCCGGCGACGACGGCCCGATGGACATCGAGATCGTCGGGCTGGTCCAGGACGCCAAGTACAGCGAGGTCAAGGACGCCATCCCGCCGCTGTTCTTCATGCCCTACAGGCAGGATGAACGCATCGGCGCGATGTCCTTTTACATCCGCACGGCGATCGACCCGGAGCAGTTCATGCGATCGATCAACGGGATCGTGTCAAAGGTGGACGCGGACCTGCCGGTGGAGCAACTGCGCACCATGCCCCAGCAGGTGGAGGACAACGTGTTCCTCGATCGCCTCATCAGCACCATGTCCGCGGCCTTTGCCGTGCTGGCCACGCTGCTGGCCGCCATCGGCCTCTAC
>JANLHE010000114.1 GCA_024653875.1 Acidobacteriota bacterium | reverse complement strand
ATCCCGTCACGAGCGTCAAATCGACGTCAACGGTTTCCCGGGGTTCACCCCATCGCTGCACCGCCAGGCCGCCGATGAAACAGAACTTCCAGCCGTGCTGTTCGCACACCGACTGAAGGTCAGCGGCCGCACGGATCAGCGCATTCATGGACGCCTCGCGCGTCCAAACACACGTTGTTGTTCGATCAGGCCGGAGGTGGGTTTCGGGGCCCTCGGCGCCACGTGATAGTCGGCCGATCCGCACAGCATGGCAATCGCGGCGAACACATCGAGATTGCGCAACTCCTGCCGCCGGACACGTTCGAGCGCAGGACCGGCGTGCTTCCACGCCGCGGCCCAGGCGAGGCCTCGCGCCCGTTCCTCCGGTGACCACCCGTCAAGCGCGGACGATCGTCTTGGCATGGTCCAATTGTACCGGATCATCCATGGGGGCTCTCTCTCAGGCGGCTCATGAATCGCCGATCGATGCGATCCTTCAGCCGCCACACCGGCCGCCCTTCAAATGACCGGCCCTTCCACTCGCCGATGGCGCGACCGTCACCGGTGTTGATGAGTCGCAGAAACGACCGCTGGGGCGTGAACGTGCGCAGGGGGCGTCCATCGATCACGGCGTGGAGGTTATGCCACAACACGTCGGTCTGCCGCACGGCGTAGACCCCGGCCTTGGGCGACGGGTCTTCGGCCAGCGTGCCGGCATCGCCCACGGCAAACACCGGTGGATCCAGATGCGCCCGCAGCGTCGCATTTGTCAGGACGAACCCGCGCGCGTCGTGCGGCACGTCCAGCGTTCGCAGGATCGGAGGCGCGGTCGCGCCGGTGGCCCACACGGTCAGGGCCGAAGGGACGCGACGTCCGTCAGCCAACTCCAGCGCGCCGTCAGCCACGCGCGTCACGCGGGCGGCAGTGACCACCGACACGCCACGTGACTCCAGGGCCCGGGCCACGCGTCGAGCGGTGCTCGGGGCAAGGTCTGCGGACAGACGAGAGTCCCGTGTGACCAATGTGACCCGCAGCGCCAGGTGAGCGCCGTGTCTGGCGCGGACGTGCGGCGCCAGGGCACAGGCCAATTCAATGCTGCCGAGCCCTCCGCCCACGACCGCGATGGCCAGCTCGCTAGTCACGCGCGACCCGATCACGCGATCCAATCCGGCGTCCAGCCGATCCAGAAACGTCTGCATGGGCTTGGTGGGCACGACCTGCTCGGGCGCGGTCATCTCGACATCGTCCATGGACGGCACCGAACCGACGCCAATCGACAGAACGTCAAACGGCAGCGTGCGCCCATCGGTGAACCGGATGTGGCACTGGATGAGATTGATGTGTTCAACCTGCCCGACGATCAACTCCGCGCCCGCCGACGCGCACATTGACGCCAGGTCGATCTCCATGAGCGAGCGCGGGTACTGCCCGCCAAGCACGCCCGGCAGCATGCCGGAGTACGCGGCCAATGCGTGATCGGTCACGCAAGTGACGTGAAAGACGGGCCGGCGTTGGTGACGAAGGCGCGTCAAGACTCCCGTGTGCGTGTGGCCGGCCCCGACGAGGACGACGCGGGGGACCCTGGCCATGGCCTCACCGCGCGGTCAGGTCTGTTGACGGCTGCGCCAGCAAGGGAGCGATGGCGTCCTCCAGTTCCTGCTCGGACATCACGCCCGGGTGGTACTTCTGGATACGGCCATCGCGATCGACGATGACGATCGTGGGCGTGGTGCTGACGCCGTACGCCACGTGGTTGGCTTCGTCGATCGGGACGACCGAAGCCGGCATCCAGCGATACGCGGCCGCGCGGACCCGATCGATGTAGGCGCGCTCGTCGGCAGGCGTCGCGTCCTCGCCGCCCGCGGCGTACCCGAATCGCTGCGTCGGGGCGAACACACGCAGACCGTCGCCCTTGTGGCGGGCCAGTGCCTGTTCCAGGACGGGGCCCTGCCGTTTACAGTCCGCGCACCAGTGGGCCCAGAAGAAGAGCACCACCACGTGCCCTTCCAGCGTGCCGAGGTCGGGCCGCTGTTCCCCGAGCCACTCCTGGACCGAGAGCGCGGGGCCGGGTTGTCCGGCGAGGCTGATGAGGTGCAGGTTCTTCTGGATGCGCTTGACCATGGAGGTCGTGCGCCAGGTGTCGAGTTCACGCTCGAGGTAGACGACCGCCTCGCTGCGTTGCCCGCGCGCGGCCAGCGTCTGTCCCAGGACTTCGATGGCAGCCCCCAGCGCGATGGGCAAGTCCGGCTCGTCGTCCAGTCCGCGGGTCGTGAGCAGCGTGCTGATCTCCGAGTAGGTCTGCCGCGCGTAGTGTTCGGCCTGGTCGAGTTGCGAGGCACCCAGCGCCGCGCGGCCGAGCCAGGATTTTGCCAGCAGCAACTGGGGCGAGACACCGTGCAGGCGTTCGTGGGCGGCGACCAGTTCGGCCCCGGCCGCCACATTTCCGCCTGCCATCGCCGCCCGTGTGTCCGCCACGATGGAGGCGCGATCTGGAACGGCGGCCGGCGAAGCGCAGCCGATCGCGACCACGCCAGCCAGGAGCCCGAAAACGAGCCGTGACGTTCGGACGGGCGACGCGATCACGAGTTGCGGCTCGACCGGAAGATCTCCCGCGCGCGATCGGCCGACACCTTCGTCTCTTCCCGGCCAAGCTTCCGGAGCATTCGCAGCGTGCTGCGCATCTGGTCGTAGTAGCGGTTGCAGCCCATGCACATCCACAAATGCAGGCGGATGGCCAAACGGGTCCGCAAGGGCAGATCCTTGTTGAGGTAGTCAGAGCACTGATTGGCGACGTCCCGACAACTCAACATGGCTTACTCCAATGCCGAGGCAAGCGCGGCGCGCACCCTCGTCCGGCCCCGATGCAGCAGGACCCGCTGATTGGTCTCCGTGATTCCGAGGACGTTACACACGTCTGCCGCATCCAGTCCCTCGATGTCACGCAACGTCACCACAATCCGTTGATTGTCCGGCAGTTGCTCCAGCGCCTTGTCCACAAGCGCGCGGGTTTCCACCGAGAGCAGCAGCCGCTCGGGCGTCATCTGCCATTCTCGTGGAGGGGCCTTCAGTTTGCCTTCAGGCGTGAAGTTGCCGCTGGCATCCGACCCATCGTCGTTGACCTCGAACTGCACATAACGCTGCTCACGAACGGCGCGCGTGCGCGCCCGATTGGCCACGATGCGGAAAAGCCAAGTCTTGAACGACGACCGTCGCTCAAACCGTTCAAGGCCGCGGAGCACGCCGACCCAGGCGTCCTGCACCACGTCCTCGGCCTGCGCGGGCTGGCGGACGAAGGTCCGCGCGAACCTCAGCAGGGGGGCATGGTAGAGATCCACCAGTTCGACGAAGGCGCTTTCGTCGCCGGCGAGGGCGCGATCCAGGAGGAGATCTTCCGGGGAAGTGGAGGTGGTCATCGTGGTGCCGGCGTCAGGCCACAAGGAGTGTAGCGCAACGGGGCGCTGACGGGACCAAGGCAGCGCTCCTGGGCCGAACGGCAATACGCACCTGCTGCGCAACAAGGTGGTGGGGTTCATCATCACCGGCGGCCAGGATAACGTGCAGGCGGTGGCCGGCCAGCTGCTCGGGTTCTTCGCCGAGCTGGGCTGTCGAAGGCGTTGCACGCGGGCGCGGAGGCGCTGGTGCGCCGCTGCACGGAGATGGCGAGCGTCATGGTGTCCAGCAGTCTCAGCGAGGCGCGTCTGCCTGCACCGGTCCCCGCATCATCAGCCAGCCGTACCCGGCGGCCATTCCGGCGGCCACCGCGCCGGCAACCAGCATGGCTGTCGGGAATGCTGTCAATGCCGCGGCCTTAAACAGCGTCGTCGCGGTGACGACGTACACGGTGAGGTTCGTGAGCACCAGGGGCCGTCCGAAGATGCCGCCAATCACGGTGTTCCGGCTCATCCAATTCAGCATGGCCACGGCGATCCATCCCGATGCGGCCAGTTGCCCCACCCAGGCACTGCCGCTGGTGAAGCCAGGAATCACCGTGGGCAGCAGATCGTCAGCTCCGTGACCATTGATGGAAGAACAAGGCGGCCAGCCCGGCAACAGCTGCGAACATCACGGCCATCGTGGGCCATCCGCGCCGGTGCGCCGGCAGGAATCCAAAGAGAGAGGAGGTCATCATCATCAGGCCCATCGGTGGGGCCACCTTCCAGGTGTCCAGCAGCGCGCCCCGGCCCGCGGCCCGCATGACCGGGGCCATATAGCCCACGGCGCGCGTGACCGCCCAGACCGTTCGGGTGACCGTGGGTCGCGGCGGACGCGAGCCAGCCTCGAGCGCGTCCAGCGCTTCGGCGATGGCCGCCGTTTCGTTGGCCCACTGCGCACGAAAGAGGATCACGCCGTCGGGGTCGATCACGAAGGCGCTGTTCGGTCGCGCACCAAGGGCGCGATGCCACGTGCCGTCGAGGTCGTCAATGGCGACCTCGAATGGCACGTCGTGACGCGCCTGCAGGGCCATGGCCCGTGCCAGCTTCTGCGGCGCCGTGTGCGGCTGGGGAATCGCCGCGCCTGGATGCGCCTCCCGCACCTGGACCAGCACAAACCGGAACGCGTCCTTGTGCCTGGCGTGGAGCGCCTTGAGCCCCGGGACCGCGCTTTCGGTGACCGGGCAGGTCCGGCTGCCAAACACGACGACCACCGGCCGGC
Source organism: Acidobacteriota bacterium (assembly GCA_024653875.1). GTDB lineage: Bacteria > Acidobacteriota > Vicinamibacteria > Vicinamibacterales > SCN-69-37 > SYFT01. The sequence continues at coordinate 713 of JANLHE010000114.1, read as the reverse complement.
CGCCCTGTTGCAGATCAGCCGTCGAGAAACACCGCCCGTCAGTCGTCGCCAGCGCGAACGGCGGAACCGTGTCGCCCGGCGCCAGCTCGCCCGACCGGATGAACATGTCGTTCATGATGTCCGAGAGGCGTGGATGATCGAATCGATAGACCGACCCCGGTGTTGTCGTCATGGCTTGGTCCCTGCCTGTCTTTCTACGCCGCGGTCTTGGACCACGCGGCCTTGGCGAATGCCGCGTCCAGGGGAGTGTCGGCAATGTGATTGGTGTAGTTGGAGAGTGTCTTGACGCCGACGCCCAGCACCACCTCCAGCACCTGCGTCTGCGTGTATCCCGCGTTCAGGAACGCCGCCATGTCATCGGCTGACGGCCCGCCGCGCGATTCCACCACTGCGGCGGTGAAGCGCCGCAGGGCCTGCAGTTTCGGGTCGGCGATCGCCTGGCCGGCGCGGATCGCGTCCACGACGTCGGCCGCCACCTGCTGCATCCCGGCGATGACCGTGTGCGCGGCGACGCAGTAGCCGCAGCCGTTGCTCTCGCTGACGGTCAGAAGCACCACCTGGCGTTCGGTCGGCGTGAGCGAGGTTTCGTCGAAGAGTCCGACGACCGTGCGGTAGGCCTTGAGCAGCGCCGGGGCCTCCGCCATGACGCCCAGCAGGTTCGGCAGGAAGCCGTAGGCCTCCTGTGTGTCCTTCAGGACCTGTGTGGCGGTGGA
>JANLHE010000113.1 GCA_024653875.1 Acidobacteriota bacterium | reverse complement strand
CCCTTTGTTCAGAAACCATTCACCGCGATGGAGTTCAGCCGCAGGGTCGCCGAGGCGTTGCACGCGGCCAGACCTATCTGAACCAGCCGGCCGCGACCGAATCGTCCCTGATGATCGTGTGGTCGCGTTCGGACCCCGTCGACACCACGGCGGCCGGAACCCCGCTCACGTCTTCAAGGCGGCGAATGTACGCCCTGGCTTCCACCGGCAGGTCGCCGTACCGCGTGACGCCGCGCGTCGGCTGCGTCCAGCCAGGCAGCGTCTCGTAGATGGGCTCGCACGCCGCCAGTTGCGCGGTGTCGCCGGGCATGTCGGTGAGCACCTCGCCGCCGCAGCGGTACCCCGTGCAGATGTCGAGGGAGCCCATGCCGTCCAGCACGTCGAGTTTGGTCAGCGCCAACGCGTCGAGTCCGTTGATTCGCACCGCATAGCGGACCGCGACGGCATCGTACCAGCCGCAGCGGCGGGGCCGGCCGGTGGAGGCGCCGTACTCCTGCCCGCTCTCGCGCAGCCGTTCGCCCATCGCGCCGTGCAGTTCCGTGGGCAGCGGCCCTTCCCCCACGCGCGTGGTGTAGGCCTTGGCCACGCCCAGCACGGCGCCGATGGCCTTGGGGCCGATGCCGAGTCCCGTGCACGCGCCGCCCGCCACCGCATTCGACGAGGTGACGTACGGGTAGGTGCCGTGATCGATGTCGAGCAGCGTGCCCTGCGCGCCTTCAAACATGATGCGCTGCCCGGCGGCCATGGACTGTCCCAGACGCAGGGACACGTCGGCGACCAACGGTTCCAGCCGCGTCCACGCCGTGCGCAAGTCCGCCACCACGTCCTGCCACTTCATGTCGGAGTTGCCGACCAGGCGGTTGCGGGCGTCCACGTTCTCGCGCACGGCCCCCACCAGCGGCCCGTCCGGCGACGTATCGCGCAGGTCGCCCACGCGCACGCCGCGCCGGCCGATCTTGTCTTCGTACGCCGGGCCGATGCCGCGCGACGTGGTGCCGATCTTCCGCTCGCCGCGCCTGGCCTCGGAGAGGATGTCCAGTTCCCGGTGATACGGGAGGATCAGGTGTGCCTTGTCACTGACATACAGGCGGCCGGCCACGTCGAACCCCATGCCCGCCAGCTCGTCCACTTCCGCGAACAACGCCTGGGGATCGACCACGACGCCGTTGCCGATGAAACAGACGACGCCGGGATGCAGGATGCCGGACGGGATGAGGTGCAGGACGAACTTGCGCCCCGCGACGTACACGGTGTGGCCGGCGTTGTGTCCCCCCTGGTACCGCGCCACCACGTTGAAGTGCGGGGTCAGGAGGTCGACGATCTTGCCTTTGCCTTCATCGCCCCACTGGGCGCCAAGTACACAGAGATTCATGCGGTTAAAATGATACCTTCAATCGCGTCCCATGGTGCTCCTCGACGGCCTCTCCCTCTCACTTGATGATCTGCAGCGCATCGCGACGGACCACGTCGCGGTCGGCCTGGCTCCGGCCGCGGCTCGCCGTGTCGACGCGGCGCGCGCGGTGGTGGACGCCCACGCCGCGCGGCCCGAGCCGGTCTACGGCATCAACACCGGATTCGGCGCGCTGGCCGAAGTGGCGATTGCGCCCGATCAACTGGCCGCGCTGCAGGTCAACCTGTTGCGCAGCCACGCGGCCGGCGTGGGCGAACCGCTGACCGTGCCCGAGGTGCGCGCCATCATGGCGCTACGCGCCAACGTGCTCGCGCGCGGGTGCTCGGGCATCCGGCGCGCCACGCTGGAAGCGCTCATCGCGATGCTGAACGCCGGCGTGCATCCGCGGGTGCCGTCACGCGGATCGGTGGGCGCGAGCGGCGACCTCGCGCCACTCGCGCACCTGGCGCTGGTGTTGATCGGCGAAGGCGAGGTGATCCCCCATGTCAGCGGCGCCGCCGCGCTCAGCGCCGCCGGCCTGACACCGGTCGCGCTGGGGCCCAAGGAAGGACTCGCGCTCATCAACGGCACCCAGGCCAGCACGGGCGTGCTGGCACTGGCGGTGCTGCGCGCGGCGCGTCTCGCGCGCGCGGCGGACATCGCCGCCGCGCTGAGCATCGACGCCCTGCGCGGATCCGCGCGCCCGTTCGACGCGCGCATCCACGACGCGCGGCCGGTGCCGGGCCAGCAGGCCTCGGCCGCCAACCTGCGCGCGCTGCTCGACGGCAGCGCCCTGAACGCGTCGCACGCCCACTGCGGCAAGGTGCAGGACGCGTACGCGCTGCGCTGCGCGCCGCAGGTGCATGGCTCCGCGCGCGAGGCCATCACCTTTGCGCATCGCCTGGCGTCGATTGAAGCCAACGCGGCCACCGACAATCCGATGGTCTTCGCCGAGGACGGCGACATCGTGTCGGGCGGCAACTTCCACGGCGCGCCTGTCGCGCTGGCGGCCGACACGCTCGCCATCGGCCTGGCGCAGCTGGCGACGATCAGCGAGCGCCGCACGGACCGGCTCATGACCCCGCACGAGAGCGGCCTGCCGGCCTTCCTGATTCGCGACTCGGGGCTGAACTCCGGCCTGATGATGGCGCACGTCACGGCGGCGGCCCTCACGGCGGAAATCAAGACGCTCGCGGCGCCCTCCGCCGTGGACACCATCCCGACGTCCGCCGGGCGCGAGGATCACGTCAGCATGAGCATGGGCGCGGCCCTCAAGGCGGCGCGCATCGTGTCGCTGGTGGCGCACGTCCTGGCGATCGAGGTGCTGGCGGCCGCGCAGGCCCTGGATTTGCTGGCGCCGCTGACCACCGCCCCGCCCCTGCAGCGCGCCCATGCCGCCGTGCGGGCGGTCGTGCCCACGCTCGTCGTGGATCGGTCCCCGGCCCCCGACATTGACGCCATCACCACGTTGATCGACACTGCGACTCTGGAGCGCGCGTGCGCACTGCATTTCCGGTGACGCTGTCAAGCGTTGACTCGCCTCTCGTCCTTCTTTAGAGTGACCTCTTCCTGACCGGCACAGCTGTTCGCGCAAACGCAATGTCCACCACCACTCGATCCGTCAGGGCGCCACGCGGCGCCACCCGCTCCTGCAAAGGCTGGCCGCAGGAGGCCGCGCTGCGCATGCTCATGAACAACCTCGACGCCGAGGTGGCCGAGCGGCCGCAGGATCTGGTGGTCTACGGCGGCACCGGCAA
>JANLHE010000112.1 GCA_024653875.1 Acidobacteriota bacterium | reverse complement strand
CGGCGTTTCCACGAGCAGCTGGCCGCACGCCGCGCGAATGTCGCGGCCCCGGCTCTTGCGCACCGAGACCGTCACGCCCCGGTCGGCGAGGATCTTCGCGAACGCGTTGACACGCTCGTCCGACGGCCGCCGGAAGGCAATCCCCTCCGCCTCGTTCAACGGCAGCAGGTTGACCTTGGCCTGGATGCCATCGAGCAGTCGCACCAGCCGCCGCGCATCCTCCGGCGTGTCGTTGACCTGGTCGAGCAACACGTACTCGAACGTGATGCGGGAGCGGCGCCGCAGCGGGAACGCGCGGCACACGTCCATCAGCTCCTCGAGTTTGTACTTCCGGTTGATCGGCACCAGCGCGTCACGCTGTTCGTCCGTGGTGGCGTGCAGCGAAATGGCGAGGTTCGGCATCAGCGGCTCGTCCGCCAGCCGGCGCAGGCCGGGCAACACCCCAACCGTCGAGAGCGTCACGCGGCGCGGCGGCACCGCCAGCCCCTGATCGTCGGCCAGAATGCGCAGCGCCTTCATCGTGGCGTCGTAGTTGTGCAGCGGTTCGCCCATGCCCATGAGCACGATGTTGAAGGCCGCGTGCATGAGATCCGTTTCGCGCGCGAGCACCCGGACCTGCCCGGCGATCTCGGCGGCCGTCAGGTTCCGCAACAGCCCCATCTTGCCGGTCAGACAGAATCCGCACCCCATCGCGCAACCGACCTGGGTCGAGATACAGAAGGTCTGCGCCGGTGTGTCGGGGATATAGACCGCTTCGATCCGCCGGCCGTCCGCCAGGCGCAGCAGGAACTTGGTCGTGCCGTCGGACGACACCTGCGTTGTGTCCAGCACGGGTTCGGAAATCGTGGCCCGATCGGCGAGCAGGGTGCGCAGGTCCTGCGGCAGGCTGGTCATCAGGGCGAAATCCGTCACGCCCTTCTGGTGGATCCACTGGAAAATCTGCCGGCCACGGAACCGGGGCAGGCCCAGGTCCGCCACGGCCTGTTCAAGTTCAGGCCGGCCGAGTCCGGAAAAATCCAGCAACGCAGGGGCGGTGGAGCCTTGTTCCACGGTGGATTGCATGGTATCATTTCTTCACTTGATTCCCTCTTGTAAACTCAAGTCAGTAAACAACTTACAGGATTGCGTGCCCGCAAAATGGTGAGGACAGAGACGTTGCCGTCCGGCCTGCGCCTGGTGACCGAAACGCTGCCCCATGTGCGCTCGGCGGCCATCGGCGTCTGGCTGACGCGCGGCTCGCGTCATGAGAGCGACCAGGAAAGCGGGATCTCCCACTTCGTGGAGCACATGCTCTTCAAGGGCACCAACCGGCGGTCCGCCCGCGATCTGGCGCAGGCCATTGACTCGGTGGGGGGCCAGGTGGACGCGTTCACGGCGAAGGAACACGCCGGCTACTACATCAAGGTCCTCGACGAGCACGTGCCGATCGCGCTCGACCTGCTGAGCGACATGCTGCTCAACCCCGCCCTGAACGCCGACGACGTGGTGCGGGAGCAGGGCGTGGTGCTCGAAGAGATCAAGATGGTGGAAGACACGCCGGATGATCTCGTGCACGAGGTGTTCGTGCAGAAGTTCTGGTCGCGGCACCCGCTGGGACGCCCGATCCTCGGGATGCCCGAGACCGTGGCCTCCTTCTCACCCGATCGGCTGCGCGATTTTTTCCGGCGCACCTACGTGGCGTCCAATCTGGTGGTCGCGGCGGCCGGGCACATCGATCACGACACGGTCCGCGACGAGGTGGTGCGGGCCTTCGGCTCGCTCTCGCACGTGACCCCGGAGTCCGCCGGCACGCCGCCGGTGATGTCGCCGGGCGTCGTGGAGCGCACCAAGGACATCGAGCAGAGCCACCTGTGCCTGGGGACCACGGCCTACGGCCAGGGCCACGTCGACCGTCACGCGGTCTTCGTGCTGAACACGATCCTCGGCGGGTCGATGAGTTCGCGGCTGTTCCAGCACATCCGGGAGGATCGCGGGCTGGCGTATTCGGTGTTCAGCAACCTGTCCACTTACACCGACGCCGGAATGATCACCATTTACGCCGGGTGCGCCGCCGACAAGGTGGACGAAGTGGTGTCGCTGGCGCTCGGCGAACTCCGGTCCCTGCGGGATGCCGCGGTGCCGGCCGAAGAACTGCGGCGCGCCAAGGACCACCTCAAGGGCAGCGTGATGCTGAGCCTGGAGAACACCTCCGCCCGGATGTCGCACTTGGCGCGCCAGGAGATGGCGTTCCGGCGGCACATTTCGTTCGACGAGATGCTGGCCGAGATCGAGGCCGTCAGCGCCGACGACGTGCAGCGGGTGGCGCAGGACTTGTTCAGCGACACGGACATCGTCGCCAGCGTGGTGGGGCCGGAGCGGGGCGGCGCATTGTCGCCGGACCTGTTGCGCATGAGTGGGGGAGAGACGAACGCATGATTGGGCGCTACACCCATCCTGAGATGGGCGGCATCTGGAGCGAACAGCGGCGCTACGACGCGTGGCTGGAGGTGGAACTGGCCGCGACCGACGCGCTGGCGGACGCCGGCATCGTGCCGGCGGCTGATGCGCGCGCCTTGCGCGCAGGGGCGTCGTTCGACATCGCGCGCATCGAGGAAATCGAACAGATCACCCAGCACGACGTGATCGCGTTTACGACCGCGGTGGCCGAGAAGGTGGGCGCGCCGGCGCGCTGGCTGCATTTTGGCCTGACGTCGTCCGACGTGCTCGACACCGCGCTGGCGCTGCAGATGCGTCAGGCCTGTGACCTGCTGCTGACCCGGATGGACGCGCTGGCCGTGGCGATTCGCACGCGGGCGATCGAACACAAGCGGACGCCGATGATCGGCCGGACCCACGGGGTGCACGCCGAGCTGATGACATTCGGCGTGAAGCTGGCGCTCTGGTACGCCGAGGTGGCGCGCGCGCGCGAACGTCTGGTGCGGGCCCGCGCCGCCATCTCGGTGGGCAAGTTGTCAGGCGCCGTGGGGGTCTTCGCGCACCTCGATCCGTCGATCGAGGCCGCGGTCTGCGCGCGCCTGGGCCTGACGCCCGATCCGGTGTCGTCGCAGGTCGTGCAGCGCGATCGCCACGCGGAACTGATGACGACGCTGGCGTTGCTGGCGGCCTCGCTTGAGAAGTTCGCCGTGGAGATCCGCGGGCTGCAAAAGACGGAAATCGGCGAAGTCGAAGAGCCGTTTGGCAAGGGCCAGAAGGGCTCGTCGGCCATGCCGCACAAGCGCAATCCCATCGGCTGTGAACAGATCACCGGCCTGGCGCGGCTGGTCCGGGCGAACGCGATGGCCGCGCTGGAAAACGTCGCGCTGTGGCACGAGCGGGACATCTCCCACTCGTCCGTGGAGCGCGTCATCCTGCCCGACAGTTTCATCGCGCTCGATCACATGCTTCGTCGCTTCACCCGAATCGTCGAGGGGATGGTGGTGTATCCGGCGCGCATGCTGGAGAACCTCGAGCGGTCGCGCGGCGTGGTGTTCTCCGGCAGCGTGTTGCTGGAACTGGCGCGACGCGGCATTTCCCGCGAGGACGCCTACGCCTGGGTCCAGCGCAACGCCATGCGCTCCTTCGCCGAAGGCGTGCCGTTCAAGCCGCTGTTGCTGGCGGACACGGACATCATGGCGGTGCTGCCGCCGGCCGTGGTGGAAGAAGCGTTCGACCTGGACGCGCAGCTGCGGAACGTGGACGCGATTTTTGCCAGGGTGTTCGGCGCCACGCCGGACGTGGCTTGAGGGCAAGGACACATGACCGACAAGTTCCGTGAAGAGTGCGGCATCTTCGGCATCTTCGGGCACCCGGAGGCGGCCAACCTGACGTACCTCGGACTGTACGCGCTGCAGCACCGCGGACAGGAGAGCGTCGGCATCAGCAGTTCCGACGGGCAGCGGCTCCGCCTCCACAAGTCGATGGGTTATGTCGCGGACGCCTTTCACGAAGACACGCTCAGGGACCTCGCGGGCACCAGCGCGATCGGGCACGTGCGGTACTCCACGGCGGGCGAGAGCGGACTGAAGAACGCCCAGCCGATTCAAATCGAGTGCGCGCACGGCGAGATCGCGGTGGGGCACAACGGCAATCTGGTGAACGCCGAGGAACTGCGCAGCGCGCTGGTGGCCAACGGCTCGATCTTCCAGACGACGAGTGACACCGAGGTCCTGCTGCATCTGTACGCGCGGTCCCGCGCGGCGACGCCGGACGAAGCGCTGATCGAGGCGATTTCGCAGGCGCAGGGCGCGTTCTCGCTCGTGTGGCTCACGAAGAATCGCCTGATTGCCGTCCGCGACCCGCATGGGTTCCGGCCGCTCACGATTGGCCGGCTGGGTGACGCGTACATCGTCTGCTCCGAAACGTGCGCTCTGGATCTGATCGACGCGACCTGGATCCGCGATGTGGAGCCGGGCGAGGTCGTGATCATCAGCGC
>JANLHE010000110.1 GCA_024653875.1 Acidobacteriota bacterium | reverse complement strand
CAGGTGGTGGCCTCCATGGAGTCCGCGTTCGAGGACCTGGCCGCCGCCCACGTCGCGATCATTTGCGGCAAGGGCAACAACGGCGGCGACGGGTTCGTGGTGGCGCGGACCCTGGCCGAACGCGATATCGACGTCTCCGTCTTCCTGGTCGGCACGACCGCCGACGTCCGGGGCGACGCGCGGGCGAACCTCTCGATCCTGCGCGCGCTGGACATCGACGTGGTGGAGATCGCCGACGCCGGCGCCTGGGAACTGCATGCCACCGACGTCCTGTCCGCCGACATCATCGTCGACGCCATCCTCGGGACCGGCCTCTCGGCCCCGGTGACGGGCCTGCTCGAGACGATCATCGCGGACATCAACGCCGCCCCGAAACCGGTTGTCGCGATCGACGTGCCCACAGGGGTCAACGCGGACGTCACGCAGGTGCCAGGCCCCGCGATCGACGCCACGCTGACCGTGACGCTGGGCGCGCCCAAGGTGGCGCTGGTGCTGCCCCCGTCGGAACGGCTCGTGGGGAGCCTCGTCATCGCGGACATCGGCATCCCGCGCGCCGTCATGGACACCCTGGACGGACCCTGGCTGGAGTTGATCACGCGCGAGCAACTGCGCGGCCTGGTGCTGCCGCGCGTGGCCGAGACCCAGAAGGGCGACTACGGCCGCGTGTTGCTGGTGGCAGGCTCCCGCGGCAAGACCGGCGCGGCGTACCTGGCGGCGGCAGGCGCCCTCCGGTCGGGCGCCGGTCTGGTCACCGTGGCCACGCCCGCATCGTGTCAGCCGGTGCTGGCCACGCTCGGCGTCGAGTACATGACCGAGGCCCTGGAGGAGACCCAGGACGGCCAGGTGGCCTGGGAAGCCCTGGAGCACATCCTGGAGGCCCGCGCCGACGTCATCGCGCTGGGCCCGGGCCTTGGCCGATCGCCGTCGACGATGGCGCTGGTGCAGGCCGTGGTGGAGCGCGCGGGCGCGCCGCTGGTGCTGGACGCCGACGCGCTGTTTGCGTTCGTGGGGGAGTCCGATCGCCTGACGGGACGCGACGACCACGCGATCATCATCACGCCCCATCCGGGCGAGATGGCCCGCCTCACGGGCCTGACCATCGAGGCCGTGCAGGCCAATCGCGTGGAGGTGGCGCGCACGTTTGCCACCACGCACCACGTCCACGTCATCCTCAAGGGCCATCGGACGGTGGTCGCCACGCCGGACGGCAAGGCGTATCTGAACCTCACGGGGAATCCCGGGATGGCGTCCGGCGGCACGGGCGACGTGCTGACGGGCGTGGTCGCCGGCTGGTTCAGTCAGTTGCTGGATGCGGAAGATGCGTCACAACTGGCGGTCTACCTGCACGGGCTCGCCGGCGATCTCGCCGCGGCCGATGAGGGGGAAGTGGCGATGGTGGCCGGCGACATCGTGGACCGCCTGGGCGACGCGGTGCTTGAGTTGACGGCCGTCCGGCGGCGGAAGCCCGAGGCCGAGTCGTGAGAACCATCAAGACGTCATCGGAAGAGGGCACCATGGAGGCGGGCCGCGCGCTGGCGGCGGAACTGCACGCGGGCGACGTGCTGCTGATCGAAGGGCCGCTGGGCGCGGGGAAGACCGCGTTCGTGCGCGGCCTGGCCGAGGGCCTCGGCGCCGATCCCGGCGACGTGTCCAGTCCGACGTTCACGATCCTGCAGCAGTACGCCGGATCCGTCACGTTGTATCACGCGGATTTGTATCGGCTCACGGCCGCCGACGCCGCGGACCTTGGCCTTGAAGAAACGGGCCTCGACGGGATTCTCGCGGTGGAGTGGCCCGACCGCTGGTCAGCCGCGCCCGCGACGGCCATCCGCATCCTGATCGACGACAAAGGCGGCAACGACCGCGACATCCGCATCACGCGCCAGGACTATTCCACGCGGTAGTTGGGCGCTTCCTTCGTGATGATCACGTCGTGGACGTGGCCTTCGCGCATGCCGGCCGTGGTGACACGGATGAGCTCCGCCTCCCGCTGCAGCGTCGGAATATCCGGACAGCCCGTGTATCCCATGCCGGCGCGGAGTCCGCCCATGAGCTGGTGGATCATCGCGGACACGCTGCCCTTGTGAGCCACGCGGCCCTCGATGCCTTCGGGCACCAGCTTCTCGGCGCCGTCGGTGGTGGCATCCAGATCGAACTCGTCCTGGAAGTAGCGGTCGCGGCTGCCGCGCCGCATCGCGCCGAGCGAGCCCATGCCGCGGTATTCCTTGAAGCTGCGGCCCTGATACAGGATGACCTCGCCCGGGCTCTCGTCCGTGCCGGCAAACAGGCTGCCGATCATCACCGAACTGGCGCCGACCGCGATGGCTTTGGTGAGGTCGCCCGAATACCGGATCCCGCCGTCCGCGATGACGGGAACGTCGCGCTCCATGGCCACCCGCGCGCACGCGGCCACGGCGGTAATCATCGGTACGCCGATGCCCGCCACCACGCGCGTGGTGCAGATCGACCCGGCGCCGATGCCCACCTTGACGGCGTCCACGCCGCGCTCGATAAGCGCCAGGGTCGCGCTCGCGGTGGCCACGTTGCCCGCGATGAGGTCCACATCGGGATACTGGCCGCGCAGCGTTTCGACCATATCGAGCACGCCCTGCGAATGCCCGTGCGCGGTGTCGACAATGAGCACGTCGACATGGGCGGCGACCAGCGCCGCGGCCCGTTCGGCCGTGTCCTTGCCGACGCCGATGGCCGCGCCCACGCGGAGCCGGCCGAGGTCGTCCTTGCAGGCGTTGGGATACGTGACGAGCTTCTGGATGTCCTTGACGGTGATGAGCCCTTTGAGCCGGTACTCCGCGTCCACCACCATCAGCTTCTCGATCTTGTGCTGGTGAAACATCTCACGGGCGGTGTCGAGCGTGGTGCCCACGGGCACCGTGATCAGGTTCTCCCTGGTCATGATGGCGGCGATGGGACGTTCCGTGCTGGTGGCAAACCGCAGGTCGCGGTTGGTGAGAATGCCCACCAGCCGGCCTTCCTTGCTGCCGTCGTCGGTAATCGGCACGCCGCTGATGCGGTAGCGCTTCATCAGGTCCAGCGCTTCGAAGATCTTGTGGGTGGGGGAGAGCGTGATCGGGTTGACGATCATGCCGCTCTCGGAGCGCTTGACGCGGTCCACTTCCTGCGCCTGTTCGTCGGGGCTGAGGTTCTTGTGGACGATGCCGATGCCGCCCTGCTGGGCCATGGCGATCGCCAGGCGGCTCTCGGTGACCGTGTCCATCGCCGCCGAGAGGATGGGGACGTTGAGCCGGATGCGGCGCGTGAGCCGCGAGGCCACGTCCACCTTGCTGGGCAGCACCTGCGAGTGCCGGGGCACCAGCAGAATGTCGTCAAACGTCAGCGCTTCGGTCAGTCCCGCGGCAACCTGTGCCGCCGCCCCCAGCTTCTCGCTCATTGATCGTCCACCATTCCCTCAGGCCCCGTGGCACTTCTTGAATTTCTTCCCGCTGCCGCAGT
>JANLHE010000107.1 GCA_024653875.1 Acidobacteriota bacterium | reverse complement strand
TCGCTGCAGGACGCCACGGTGCAGCTCTTCGCGCGCGCGGGCTTCAACATCTACGTGGGCAGCCGATCGTACTTTCCATCGATCGACGATCCAGAGATTGAGTGCATGCTGATCCGCGCGCAGGAGATGGCGCGGTACGTGGCCGACGGGGTGCTGGACGCGGGCCTGACCGGACAGGACTGGATTGCCGAACATGACGCCAACCGGCCGGGTCCCGGCGGCGCGTCGTCAGTGGTGCCCATCGCGGATTTGGTTTATGCAAAGCAGTCCTTCGGCAAGGTCCGCTGGGTGCTGGCGGTGCCCGAAGAGTCCCCGTTCAGGACGCCGCAGGACCTGGAGGGCAAGACGGTGGCGACCGAACTGGTGCGGGCCACCGAGGCGTATTTCGCCCGGCAGGGCGTCAACGTCAACGTGGAGTTCTCATGGGGCGCAACAGAAGTGAAACCGCCGGTGCTGGCCGACGCGATCGTGGAGGTCACCGAGACCGGTTCCTCGCTGCGGGCGAATCGGCTCCGGGTCATCGACACCCTGATGGAGTCGAACACGCAGTTCATCGCCAACCCCGCCGCGGCCACCAATGCGTGGAAGCGGCAGAAGATCGAGAACATCGCCCTGCTCTTGCGTGCCGCCATCGAGGCGCAGGGACGCGTGGGCCTGATGCTCAATGTGACGCGGGTGGATTTGCCCACCGTGCTGGCGCTGCTGCCGGCGCTGCAGCGGCCGACGATTTCGGCGTTGAGCGACGACGAGTGGGTGGCCGTGAACACGATTATCGAAGAGCGCACCGTGCGCGAGTTGATTCCACGCCTGAAGGCCGCCCGGGCCCAGGGCATCGTGGAATACCCCCTGAACAAGATCGTGCTGTGATGCGCATCATTGACTCGACGAATACGCGGGCGGTGAATCGGCTGGTGTCGCGCGACCTCGCGCGCAATCCGGACGTGGAGGCGCAAGCCGCGCGAATCGTGGCGGACGTGCGCCGGCGCGGCGACCGGGCGGTGCTCGCGTGGAGCCGGAAGCTGGATGGATTTTTGGGCGACATGGAGTCCATGGCGGTGACGACCGCCCAATTGAAGGCCGGCTGGGCCGCGACACCTCGGGACGTCCGCGCGGCGATTCGGGACGCGATCAGGAATGTGCGCAGGGTGGCCGAGGCGCAAACGCCGAGGACCGTGCGCGTGCAGGTGACGGCCGGCGTAACGGTGGCGCAGCGTGTGGCGCCGCTCGCGCGCGTGGGCTGCTACGTGCCTGGAGGACGCCATCCCCTGCCGTCGACGCTGATCATGACGGTGGTGCCGGCCAAGGTGGCAGGCGTGCCCGATGTGATCGTGACCTGCCCGTCGCCGGCGCCGGCCGTGCTGTGCGCGGCGCTGGAGGCGGGTGCCGATCGCCTGCTGCGCCTGGGCGGCGCGCAGGCGATTGGCGCGATGGCCTACGGCACGGCGGGCATTCCGCGTGTGGACAAGATCGTCGGCCCCGGCAACGCCTGGGTGGCCGCGGCCAAGCGCCTCGTCTCGCGCGACTGCCCGATCGATGTCCATGCCGGCCCCAGCGAGATCGTGGTGTGGTCCGACGAGGGCCGCGCGGACTGGATCGCGCTCGACCTGCTCGCGCAGGCCGAGCACGATCCGGCGGCGCGCGCGGTGCTGGTGACGACGCGCGCGCCGCTGGCGCGCGCGGTGGCGGCGGCCGTCCGCCGGCACCTGCCGGCGGATGGTCCGGCGCGCGAGGCGATCCGGCGCCACGGCGCCGTGGTGCTGGCGCGCACGCGCCGCGAGGCGATTGACATCGTCAATCGCCTCGCGGCGGAGCACCTGGTGGTGGACCGCGCCGAAGACGTGCCGGCGGTGACCGCCGCCGGCACGATCTTCGTGGGGCCATGGAGCGTGCAGGCCGCCGGTGACTACACGACCGGGTCCAACCATGTGCTCCCCACGGGAGGGGCCGCGCGATTCCGCGGTGGCCTGACCACCGCGGACTTCGTGCGCACGTTCACGGTGCAATCGTTGACGCGGCGGGGCCTGGCGGCAATCGCACCTGCGGCCATCGCGCTCGCTGAAGCCGAGGGACTGACCATGCACGCGCGGTCGATTGCGTCGCGGAGTGTGCGCCCATGAGTTACCAGACACCGTCGGGTGCGGGCGCGTTGCGCCTGCACCTGAACGAAAACACCGCCGGCTGTTCCCCGCGGGTGCTGGAAGCAATCCGCTCCCTCACGCCTTGGGACATCGCCACCTACCCCGACTACGCCGCTACGACCACGCGGTGTGAGGCGTACTTCGACGTCCCGGCCGGCTGGGTCCAGCTGGTGAACGGCCTGGACGAGGGCCTGCGCCTGGTCGCCGCGACCGCCTCGCAAACCGAAAAGACGTCGGGTGTCTTTTCGCAAAAAAGGTCAAGTTTCGAGGAAAACTGGCTCGAAAAAAGACGTCGGGTGTCTTTTTCGATGAAAAAGACACCCGACGTCTTTTTGGGGGACTTTTTGGGGGAAGTGATTTACCCGGAGCCGGCCTTCGAGATGTACCGCATCTGCGCAGAGGCGGTGGGACTTGTCGCCAGGGGGATACCGCCGAAGCCGGACTTCGCGTTTCCGCTTGAGGAACTTATCGACGCATCGGCGCGCGCGGGAGCGATCTACCTGACCGACCCGAACAACCCGACTGGTCTTGGCATCCCGGCTGGCGCGGTCGACCGCATTGCCGCTGCCGCGCCACAGGCGCTCGTGCTGGTGGACGAGGCATACGCCGACTTCAGCGGCCGCACCCTCATCGGCTCGCTGCTCGACCAGCGGCGCAATGTCATCGTCGGCCGGACGTTCGCGAAGGGACATGGTCTGGCCGCACTGCGCATCGGCGCACTGGTTGGACACCCGGATGCCCTGGCGCCACTTCGTGAGCTGATGCCACCGTTCACGCTCAACATCGCGGCGCTTCGCGCCCTCGAGGTCGCGCTGGATGATGAGCCGTGGCTGCGGGCGTTCGTACAGCAGGCAGTCGCCTCGCGCGATGCCATCTATGGGTTTTGCGACGCACGCGGGCTGCACTACTGGCGCAGCGAGGCGAACTTCGTGCTCGTACGCGTCGGCCCGGACGCGTCAGCCGTCGTGGCGGCGCTGGCCGACCGCGGCATTCTCATTCGTGATCGGTCCATTCAACCCGGCTGCGATGGCTGCGTGCGCATCAGCGCCGGCGCGATCGACGCCACCACTCGTTGCCTGACGGCACTGGAGGATGTGCTTGCGGCGCGCCACAATTAAGCGACATACCACCGAAACGCGGATCGACCTGACCCTGACGCTCGACGGGCAGGGGAAATACGATGTGCGCACCGGCATCCGGTTCCTCGACCACATGCTTGAGTTGTTCACCCGCCACGGCGGGTTCAACCTGACGTTGCGGGTGGATGGGGATCTCGATGTGGACGAACACCACACCGTGGAGGACACCGGCATCGCGCTGGGCGAGGCCGTCGCAAAGGCGCTCGGCACCAAGAAGGGCATCAACCGCGCTGGCTACTTCGTCATGCCGATGGACGAGACCCTTGTCGTCGCCGCCGTTGACCTTTCAGGCCGGCCGTTTTGCGTGGTGGATCTCAAGGCGCCGGCGGC